>QMLZ01000017.1 GCA_003646995.1 Deltaproteobacteria bacterium
ATGAGGTGGCTTGACCAACTGGCCTAAACGGTTATTTTTTAGGCAGTGTGTTGGGAATACTGTTGGGAAAGAGTTTTGTGGTCAAAAAATAAGGGGGTTACGAATTACCGCAACCCCTTGACTTTCTTATGGTAGCGGGGGATGGATTCGAACCATCGACCTTCGGGTTATGAGCCCGACGAGCTACCTGACTGCTCCACCCCGCGGCAATATTTTATTTTAAGCCCTTGGTACCCTGAAGTCAAACCAAAATTTCATGTTTATTCACTTCCTATCGATCGGGCAATCGGATCACAAAGGTGGTCCCTTCACCAAGCCTGCTTTCTGCCCAGATGTCCCCTCCGTGGGCCTCCACAATCCGATAAGAAATGGAAAGGCCAAGGCCCGAGCCCTTTTCCCGGGTTGTATAGAAAGGTTCAAAGATGTGGAGCAGCTTTGATTCCTCTATGCCCACCCCCTCGTCAGAGATTCGGATTTCAACCGCATCACCCAGATCAGCCGTGGACACAATTATTCTCCCACCTTCTTCCATGGCCTCTATTCCATTAGCTATAATGTTCATAAATACCTGCTTTAATTTATCAGGATCACAATAGATCTCCCGTAATCCCTCGGCCAGGTTCTCTTCGAATCTGTACTTATCTTCAGAGTATACTTCTTCCATAATTCTAAGCACATCACGAATTACGGAATTAATATCTGAAAGCCTCTTCACCAGCCTGTATTCCTTCGTGAAATCCCCAAGGTTTCGTACAAGCTTTTCCAGGCGTCGGACCTCATCGAATATCATATCCAGTTTCCTTAAGGCCCCTGCGTCGTCAATACTTTTCTTCAGTTGGTGAGAGAAGCCCCCTATGATCATAAGAGGATTCTTTATCTCGTGCGCAACATGGGCCACGGCTTGGCCTACAGCCGCAAGTCTCTCTGACCTTAGGAGCTTTTTTTCCAGCTGTCTTTGCACCGAAACATCTCGGATGATGGCTGTGAAGGTAATGGTCCCCCCCATCTCAAAGTGGGAAAGGCCCAGTTCAATGGGGAATTCCTCTCCGCTTTTGCGCAGTGCCGTCAGCGAAAGGGTCTTTCCCATGAGCCTTGAGCTCTTGGTTCGAAGAAACCGCCTCACGTACTTGCGATGATCTCCATATTGAGGGGGGACAAGCATGTTAAGGCTTTTGCCTAGAACTTCTTCTCTCTTGTAACCGAAAATCCGCTCAGCTGCGTTGTTGAAAAGGATAATTCTGTTGTCACTGTCCACACTGAGGATTGCATCGTTTGCAGTATCAAGAATGGCCCTGAATTTCTTTTCAGAGGCCTGCAGCCGCCTTATCAAGGTTCTGTATTCTGTAACGTCCCTAGATATCTCTATGAAGTACTCAGGTTTTCCCTCGCGGAAAAACACAGGGTACATTATCCTCATGAACTCTTTTTGCTGTTTTCCCTCTCCGTAGTGGTGTGTTATCTCAACCCGCCCTTTAGTTTTCAGGGCCTTTTCTAAGGGGCACAGGTTTTTTTCGTGCTTACAAGGATGGTGCAGGTTGTAGTTTATCTCGTAACACTTTTTCCCTTTTATGTCGCTTTTGCTGAGACCGCACCTGTTTAGGAATACCTTATTGGCGTCTAGAACCGTATAATCGGGTCCTATTACGAGGATCTCTTCATCAATACCATCAAAAAGGGTCTCGAGAAAAAGTTTAGCAACCCGGAGCTGGGCTATCTCCTCTTCCTTTCTTTCGAGTATTTTTTTTAGCCTGGTTGCATCGTCCATGAAGTCTCCCGGCCGTGTACTTGTTTCAAGTTTGACGGTGAGGACAGTAAAAGACATACTCCGAGGATAGGATATCAAACATTTCCTGAGTTCCATCCTCGATAGTTTTGTAAAGCGCCTTCAATGTATCCGCTGTGGCAAGATTTCTCCTGTATTCCATCTCATTGAAGAAGACGGTATCAATGGGAAGCAAGACATGGTCAAGAGTGCTGGACCAACTTACCCTGAGCCTGTTCTTCAGATCGTGAACCTTGTTGAAAACGTCTCTCAGCATTGCCGTCCGAAGGATGGGATTAACTTGATTGATCAAGCAGTCTACCAATCCGGCAAGATAGTAGACATCGCGCATTTTTGCTTCATCATTTCTGTAAGCAAACAAGGCCCCGATTGTCCCGGCCACTCCCCCCTGCAAGGAATGGTGAGGAGGTAGCTGAATACTAGCTTCCCTGCCCTGTTCGCGAAGCAGATTATGCTGCTGCTCTAGCGACTCTGATTGCTTTTTGGTCATTTCAATAAAAAAGCTTGACTGCCAGCCTGAGCGCCTAAACTCAAACGGTTGCTTAACTATCAAATTGTCAAGAATTTTCTTGTTTGGCATCGTGGTAACCTCCACTATGGCCTGGGGTGGCACTGTTCGTGAATTTGCTTCAGCTTCTCGCGGGTGACACGGGTGTATATTTGCGTAGTAGCTATATCTGAATGGCCCAACATCACCTGGACCGACCTCAAATCAGCCCCTCTTTCAAGTAAGTGACTTGCGAAAGAATGACGAAGACTGTGGGGTGATACGCCTTTTCTTATTCCTGCCTTTGAGACATATCCTTTCAGTATCTTCCAAAATCCCTGGCGGGTCAGGCGCCGTCCCCGAGAGTTGACAAAAAGAAAAGGTGACTGGATGGAGCCGCCTTTCAGGATCTTGGTCCGGGACTCCGAGATATACTTCTTAATTACCTCCTGCGCCTTGGTACCAATAGGGACAAGCCTTTCCTTGCCCCCTTTTCCCAGAACTCGGACGAAGCCTGTTTCTAAATTAAGATCCTGTAGCCTCAGTCCCACAAGCTCGGAGACCCGCAGGCCAGAGGCGTATGCTAGTTCCAGCATGGCCTGATCTCTGAGCCCCAGGACCGTCTTAGGATCTGGCGTGTCCAGCAACCTTTCTACCTCTGATATTGAGAGTGGATGCGGCAGATTGCGTGGTATCTTAGGAGAGTCCACTAGTCGCGCGGGGTTTGAAGGGATGTGTCCTTCAGTGGTCAAGAACCTAAAAAATGTCTTAATTGCTGAAAGATGCCGCGCCACAGACCTTGGAGCTCTGTATCTGCTCAAGGCCATCACGTAAGCCAGAACGTCTTGTTGGGACACCTCCGAAGGGTGGGCTTTTTGCCCATTTAGGGAGGAGAGGAAATGGATTATGTCCCTCGAATATGCCTCAATACTGTTGTCGGAAAGGCCCCTCTCCACTCTCAGGTAGCTTAGAAAACTGTCCACCCAAAAATCCCATGAAGGGTTAGTGCTCTTGTTTGCCATTTTTCAAGTTACTCCAAGATGTAAAACCCGAGATCATTTGTCAAAATCTCTACTCCCGTATCTGTGACGAGCACCATCTCTTCCAGCCTTACGCCACCTTTACCAGGGATGTAAATGCCCGGTTCCACGGTTACCACCATCCCCGGCAACAATGGTTCAGGATCCCTTGGGCTAAGCCTAGGGCCTTCATGCGTGGCAAGGCCTACCCCGTGGCCTAGGGCATGACCGAAATAATCTCCGTAGCCTGCCTCGGAGATGACAGCCCTTGCCTTCTTGTCGGGTAGATCAGTGCTGACCCCGGGCCGAATGGTTTCAAGGGCCTTTATTTGCGCCTCTCTTACTATCTTGTAAATGTCCAGGAAGAACTTGTCTGGTTTTCCCACAAACAGAGTGCGGGTAGTATCGGAGCAGTACCCGTTCAGTTTTACTCCCACATCTACCACAATGGGCTCGCCTGGCAGGATTTCTTTATCAGTTGGCACTGCATGGGGAAGTGCCCCGTTTGGACCAGATGCAACTATGGGGGGAAAGGCCATTGCCTCAGCTCCAGAGCGCCTGGAGTGATCTTCAATTTTCCAGGCTACTTCCCTCTCACTCATGCCAGGGGTAAGCCAATGCGGCATCTGTTTAACAATTGATGTGATCAGCCTTACAGAGGCCTTTATGGCATCAATCTCTTCAGCATCCTTTATCTTCCTCATATCCTCCACGAGGTTATTGAGGGGTAAGAGTTCCACACTTATGTTTTGCTGTTTGATGTTTTCTTTTAACTTCACGTAAGTACCCCAAATTAGGTAACTATCCTCGAAGCCTAGGCTCTTGCAGCCGATCTTGCTCAATATCTTAGGAAATTCGCTGGTTAAATCTCCCTTGACCGTTACTATGTCAAAAGAGCTCGCCTCGTTTTTGGCCTGCTCGGCATACCTGGTGTCAGTTAACAAAAGCCGGTATTGCCCGCCGATTATCAGTGAACCAGAGGATTCCGTTAGCTGGGAGTCTTCTGCCGTGAAGCCAGACAGATACCTCCTATTTTCCGGCTGAACTATCCACGCGGCATCTACCTTTCTGCCGTCTAGTTTCTCCAGCAGCTTGTCAATCCTAGCTTCAATGGATGTTTTAGGCATTTTTACCTCCTGGACGATTTCGGTTCAGTTTCAGCACGGGAAGGAAAGTCTGCGACGATGAGATTCAGCGGGACTGTAACAAAGCAGCAAGTCAACCACCTTTCTCCGCTTCCCCTTGGTCAATGAAAGGGCTATACGGGGCAAATCAGCGTTCAGACAAGGTGCTTGCATGATTAATCGAATTTTATCAAACCCCTTGAGGCATTGCAAACAAAGAACAATTTCGGCCTCTCATCGCGCCTGGGATTTGTTGACAGAACCTGGTACAGTTGCTAGTAGACTTTTATTCTTAATTCAATGGATCAACAAGGAATGAGCCAAGGAAAAATCGTCGAATATATTGACCAGGGCAAGATTATTTGCTCATTGTGCCTTCAGGATAAGGGCAACAAGCTTCATTTGCTCACCACCTCAAACCGGGAAGTCAACCTGTCGCCCAAAAGAGCACTCCTTATCTCGGATAGCGGTATTGATGTTTCGAGGTCTCGCGAAGAACTGATAGAGCATTTGAAAAAGACCGAGGCCATCCGAAAGGCCCTAAAAGAGGAGGTGGATCCAAAGGAGCTGTGGGAACTTGTGCAGGGTGAAGGAGAGGACTTTGATAACAGGTACTTGGCCGAGCTGTGCTTCGGTGTGCCAGTAACTGATCACCATGTAAGCGCATTGGTGCGGGCACTTTTTGAGGATCGACTCCACTTTCGGCTGAAGGACGGGAGATTCCTGGCTAATACGGAAGAGCGCGTTGAGCAGATCCTCAAGCAGAGAGAAGAGGAGGCGCTGAGGGAAGAACGGCTTGCCAAGGGAAGCGAGTGGATCCGGAAGGCATTGGCTGGAGAGCCTGTCGAAGAACCCGAAGTAAAGGACTACGTGATCAAGGTACTGAAGGATCTTGCTCTATACGGCAAAGAAGCGCCTTTGATAAACGAAGGAAAGGAACTTCTTGCCCGCGCAGGCATTTCCCGTATTGAAAACGCTAGAAGTATCTTGGTCAGTTTAGGGGTATGGGAGGAAGACGAAAACCTGGATCTCATTCGATTTAACATTCCAAAGGGTTTTACTGAGGCGGAAAAGAGGGAAGCATCCTCCCTTGCCCTTTTTTCTGAGCCTCAAGAAGGACTGGAGGATCTCACTGATCTGCCCGTTGTGACCATTGATGGGCCTTTTACGCGGGACTTCGATGACGCTCTGAGTATAGTGGAGAAAGGGGATGTGGTTGAACTGGGTATCCACATTGCGGACGTTGCAGCAACTGTGAGGCCGGATACGGCCCTTGACAAGGGGGCAGCGGCAAAACCTTCATCCCTCTATTTGCCACGCCGTCAGATTCCGATGATTCCTCCTGAACTATCTGAGAATGTGCTAAGCCTTAGGCAAGGAGAAGAAAGAAAGTCCGTTTCCTTGATTTGCCGATTGACGAGGACTGGCGATATCTTAGACTACCGGTTTACCCTGGCTAGAATTCGCGTGAGAAAGAATTTGGTCTATGGAGCGGTAAATGGGGCCTTGGAAGAGGACGCTTCCCTTTCCGAGATGTTCAGGCTGGCGAAGTTATTACGGCAGGGCCGGGAAGAAAGGGGGGCCCTCAACTTGTCCTTGCCAGAAGTACAAGTGATTGTTGACGAAGAGGGGAATATTTCCACCTTTCTCCTGGACCAAGGTACACCTTCTAGGATGATTGTTGCTGAGTTCATGATTCTATATAACTGGCTGGCGGGGCGTTTTTGCAGGGACCATGAAATTCCTGCCCTTTATAGGACCCAGGCGGAGCCATCCGAAAGGTTATCCCAGGAGGGCATGGATTATCTTCTTTATGTTTTTTTGCAAAGGAGAAGGATTTATCCCCTTCTGCTTGACACCTCGCCTGGTCCCCATAGCGGGCTCGGTCTTGATGCCTATGCCCAGGTGAGCTCGCCCATCCGAAGGTATCTTGATTTAGTGGTACAAAGACAAATAAGGGAGTTCTTGCTTTCAGGCAAGGCACTGTACAGCCAAGAGGAATTGGAGCAGATCCGCATGGCGGTAGAGCCTGCACTTCGGATCCTAACCAGGGTTAAGAGAAACAGGATTAGGTACTGGATCTTGAAGCTACTTTCCAGAAACGTGGGGCAAAGGTTGAAGGCCATGGTCCTGGATGATATCAGGAGCAAGTACCGCATCGTGCTGACCGACTTCCTGATAACCGCTGAAATCAAAAAGGTCGAAGGCCTGCTCCTCGGCCAAGGCCAATACATCTGGGTTGAAGTCAAGAAGGCAGACCCTTGGGAAGATACCCTGGTCCTGGAGTATGCAGCCAGTGTAGAACAGTAAGCTGGCTCAGCCGCTTAAAAGTGCCTTGGTGCTCCGAGCTGGACCCTTGGGTTTGTTTTGCTGAAGAGGAGAGCTCTTTTCCTGTAGTGGGGCTGAGGGCTTTGGTTGGGCCGACCTACCCTTGACAAATTGAGCCATATCATAGTCCTTGGAAAATACCACCTTCCCTCCCTTATCATATGCAACGATCCTCAAAACACGCGGCAGGTCCTTTTGGGGTTTTCGTTCGAAGGAGGCCCTGACTTCGCGAAACCGCCTTATGGAAAAGAGCCTACCAGTTTTGTAGTCCTTGGGCATTCCCTCCACCAAGATCACGTTCGGGAAACTCCATGCAGTGGAGAGATCAGAAGATTTCTCTATCCATATTATGTGAACATAGCCTCGCACAGGCCCAGGTTGATTGGAGGCATTAGAAACCTTAAAGGCTACTGTTAAGCTGTCTGGTAGTACCCTAATCCGAAGGTCCCTTATTTCAACAAGTTGCTTGGGCTCACTTGGCTTTTGGGCTACTTCCTGTATGCGGGAAGGAAGGGGTTTTTCAGTAGGTTCGACCTTTGCGAGGGGAGGTGTCTCAGCGGCATTTGCCTGCTGGGGCTTCTCCTTACTAAGTTCCGCCACCTTGGGTGGTTTTGACTCTGGTGCGCGCTTCATAAGTACTATTTTTTGCTGGGCTTCATAGAGTTGGGTTTTGAGAGAGGTGGCCTGCCTTGTTAAGGCATGGATCTGACGCGCCCAATCACTGGATTTAGCGCGAAGTGTGAAATAGCGATTCACAATCACCAGACTCACAATGAGGTAAGCGAGAAAGAATAGGGAAGCAAAGCCCAAGAGCCTGGAAGAGACTTTGAAACGCCGTACCCTGCCGGTACCCCTTACCACCATGAAATTAAGGTCTGTTGGCTTGACCCCGGCCTTGCCCCTGTCTGTTTTTCTTACCATAGCATTCCTGGTGTCCTGCCACGAGCCCCGTGTCCCTAGCTGAAAACCCTTTCAAATATGTGGTCAACATGTTTTAGATGATAGTTAATGTCAAAAATCTCCTCTACATCTTTAGTGTCGAGGTACTGCATGATCTCCCCATCTTTCAGTATCAAATCCTTGAAAGAATCCTCGCCCTCCCATACCTTCAGGGCGTTTCTCTGGACCATGACATAAGCCTTTTGCCTCTCGATACCTTTTTCCGCCAGTTTCATGAGCGCCTGCTGGGAGAAGATCAGCCCTTTTGTAAGGTTCATATTATGAGCCATTTTTTCAGGGTGTACCACGAGCCCGTCAACGATGCCCTTGAGGCGGTTCAACATATAATCGATCAGGATCGTGCTATCGGGGGCTATGACCCTTTCGACGGACGAATGGCTTATATCCCTTTCGTGCCATAACGCCATATTCTCCATGGCGGCCAAGGCATTGGTTCTTACCAGG
Organism: Deltaproteobacteria bacterium; assembly: GCA_003646995.1. Next base: position 8,146 of record QMLZ01000017.1, read on the forward strand.
CGGGCAAGGCCGGAAATGTTTTCGCAACCAATTGGGTTTTTCTTGTGGGGCATGGCAGAGGAGCCCTTTTGACCCTTTGAGAAAGGCTCTTCTGCCTCCAGCACCTCGGTCCTCTGCAAGTGCCTTATTTCTATTGCAATTTTTTCAAGGGTGCCGGCAAGGATGGCCAAAGATGTGAAGTACTGTGCATGTCGATCCCTTTGAACTATCTGGGTCGATATGGGGGCCGGTTTAAGGCCAAGTTTCTTGCACACATAGGCCTCAACCCTGGGCGAGACATTTGCGAAGGTTCCCACGGCTCCTGAAATCTTTCCGTAGCTTATTACCTCCAATGCATCCTGCAGCCTGTGGAGATTGCGCCTCATTTCCTCATACCACACTGCGAGCTTTAGCCCGAAAGTGATGGGCTCAGCATGAATCCCGTGGGACCGGCCTATCATGGGGGTATACTTGTGCTCCATGGCCCTTTTCTTGATAACCTCCATGAAATCCCTTGCCCCCTGTATTATCCGATCCATGGCCTCTTTGAGCAGCAAGGCGAAGCTTGTATCGAGGACGTCGGATGAGGTGAGTCCTAAATGTATGTACCTGGAATCAGGGCCGATATGCTCCTCAAGGTTGGTGAGAAATGCTATGACGTCATGCTTTGTCTGTTTCTCTATTTCAAGGATTCTTTCCACGCTGAATGCCGCCCTGTCCTTGATTGTCTTCAAGGCTTCCCGGGGAACAATGCCCTCTTCAGCCATGGCCTCGCAGGCAGCCAGCTCAACATCCAGCCACTTGGAATACCGATTTTCGTCTTCCCATATCCTCCCCATGTCTGGTCGCGTGTAACGCGGTATCATGGTCTTAACCTCCCAGGGCCTTTAAAATCGCCTTCATAAACGCAGGCAGATCATCAGGCATACGGCTTGTAATAAGGTTTCCATCCACAACCACCTCGCTGTCCACCCAGTTGGCCCCTGCGTGCACCAGATCATCCTTTATGGCAAAAAACGAGGTGACTGTTTTACCTTTTAAGACCTCAGCCGAGGCAAGCATCCACCCGGCATGGCAAATTGCAGCCACGACCCTACCGGCATCGAACATCTCTTTGACCAGCTTCACCATTGGAGGGTATCGCCGCATGTGGTCCGGGGCATACCCTCCTGGAATGACCAGTCCATCGAACTGATCCGTTTTTACCGCCTCGGCGGCCATGTCCGCCTTGGCCTTTGTCCCTGCCTTGCCAACGTATTCCTTGGCACTTCCTGATCCAACCGCCACCACCTCTATCCCTGCTTCCTTGAGCCGATAATATGGGTACCAGAATTCAAAGTCATTAAACATCTCTTCTACCAGGATCATCACTTTTTTCCCATCCAAAGCCATGGTCAACCCTCCTCATAAGACTATTGCTGGTCTGGAAAGTATCATCTGCGGCAGCCAACCGCACTTGGTTTTGTAACATTTTGGGTGCGACACTGGCAAGCACGTATAAGGGCAGCAGTGACTTGTGCAAATTTTCCCAAGTATGTGAGTTACTTAATAAAAGCAGGCCAAAATACTCGTGCGATAAAATTTTTCCCTTGACAATTTAATAGGTTAGCCATTATAAAGCACTCTGCTTTTAGTTGACCTATCCGTTAATTTTTGACCAAATGTTTTAATCAGATCGAGGCGGTTATGAACACAAAAAACTCCCTGGTAGGGTCTGTGTGTGTAATTGGCGGTGGAATAGCAGGGATGCAGTCTGCCCTTGATTTGGCCGATGCAGGATACTTCGTCTACCTCATAGAGAAAACGCCTGCCATCGGCGGGGTCATGGCCCAGCTTGATAAGACCTTTCCCACCAACGATTGTGCAATGTGAATTCTCTCACCCAAGCTGGTCGAGGTCGGCCGGCACCTTAACATAGAACTCATCACACTTTCCGAGGTGGTTTCTGTCAGTGGCGAAGCTGGCAATTTCCAGGTGGAAGTCCTCAAGCACCCCAGGTTTGTTGATATGGACAAATGTATCGCGTGCGGTATGTGCGCGGAAAAATGCCCCAGGAAGGTGGACGATGAATACAACGAGGGGCTTGCCAAAAGAAAGGCTGCTTATGTCCCTTACGCCCAGGCGGTTCCCCTTAAGTTCGCCATAGACAAAGAAAACTGCATATATTTTCAAAAGGGTAAATGCCGGGCCTGTGAAAAATTTTGTCCGGCTGGTGCCATTAATTTTGAAGAGAAAGAGCAGCGCCTTACCCTCAACGTAGGAGCAATCATTCTTGCCCCTGGTTTCGAAGAATTTGACCCTGTCCAGTACGACACATACAATTACACCACCTTTGCCAATGTAGTGACAAGCACGGAATTTGAGAGGATTTTGAGCTCTACGGGCCCGTTCCAGGGGCATCTGAAAAGGCCCTCTGATCAAAAGGCACCCCAAAAGATCGCGTGGCTGCAATGTGTGGGCTCGAGAGACATCAATAGGTGCGACAATCCCTACTGCTCCTCGGTGTGCTGCATGTACGCTGTGAAGGAGGCCGTTATAGCCAAAGAGCACTCGGATGTGGAGCTTGATACCGCAATCTTTTTCATGGACATGCGTACATATGGCAAAGACTTTGAAAAATATTACAACAGGGCCAAGGAGGAGCAAGGGGTTCGCTTTGTCAGATCCCGAATACACTCTATAGAGGAGGACCCCGAGACCAAGGACCTGGTGCTACAATACGTAGATGAGAAGGGAAACCTTCAGGCAGAGGTATTTGACCTGGTGGTTCTTTCAGTGGGCCTTACTACTCCAAAGTCACTCATAGAGCTGTCAGGAAAGATAGGAATCGCCCTTGATCAGGACAATTTTGTGCAGACGTCCTGCTTTAGGCCCGTGGAAACCTCAAAACCAGGTGTTTACGTATGCGGGGCATTTCAGGAGCCAAAGGATATCCCGTATTCCGTTATGGAGGCAAGTGCTGCGGCCTGCGAGGCCAAGGCCTCCCTAGCCGAGGCGCGTGGAACCCTGGTTAAGGAAAAGACCTATCCACCTGAAAGGGATGTGTCCAAAGAGCCTCCTCGCATAGGGGTTTTCGTGTGCAACTGTGGAACAAACATCGGTGGAATAGTCAATGTGCCTGAAGTGGCCGAGTATGCCAGGACATTGCCCGGTGTGGTGTATGTAGAGGAAAACCTTTTTACATGTTCCCAGGACACCCAGGACAAGATGAAGGAGGTGATCCAGCGCGAAAACCTAAACAGGGTGGTTGTGGCCGCCTGTACGCCAAGGACCCATGAGCCATTATTCCAAGAGACCCTGCGCGATGCCGGATTAAACAAATACCTATTTGAGATGGCAAACATTCGAAATCAGTGCTCATGGGTGCATAGCAAAGAAAAGGAGGCCGCCACGGAAAAGGCAAAGGACCTGGTGCGCATGGCCGTGGCTCGGGCCCAGCTTATTAGACCTTTACCCCAGCCCACTGTCCCAGTTGAACCCAAGGCACTTATAATAGGGGGCGGGATCAGTGGAATGGCTGCCGCCCTAGGGCTGGCTGAACAGGGATTCAAGGCATATATTGTGGAACAAAGCGACCAATTAGGTGGCAACGCACTGCTACTCGCTGAAACCTGGCAGGGCGACGAGGTGCCGGTCCAACTGGGTGAAATGGTAAAGCAGGTTCAGGATCATCCCCTTATTGAGGTATACACCGGGGCTTCTATAAAGGAATCGACTGGATTTATAGGTAATTTCAAGACGGTCATCACCCAGGACGGGAAAGATACCGAGGTGGAGCACGGTGCTATAATAATCGCCGTGGGTGCCGAGGAGTATAAGCCCGAGGAGTATCTTTATGGCCAGCATCCAAAGGTTATGACCCACCTGGAATTTGATTCTGCTCTCAAGGAATCGGACGAGAGGATTAAGAGTGCCAAAACCGCTGTCTTTATTCAGTGTGTGGGATCAAGGATACCTGAAAGGCCGTATTGCTCTAAGGTGTGCTGCACCCACAGTATACGTTCCGCCCTTGCGCTCAAAGAGATGAATCCGGACATGGATGTCTTCATTCTTTACAGGGATATTCGCACTTATGGACAAAGGGAGGAGATTTACCGCGAGGCTCGCAGCAAAGGGGTAATATTTATAAGGTATGACTTGGAAAGTAAGCCCCAGGTTTCATCGGAGGGCGATGGCATCTCCATCGAGTGCCTGGATCCGATACTGGATAGGAAAATAAAGATTGAGGCCGATATTCTTGTGCTGGCTTCTGCCATTGTGCCACGCAGCAACGAGCATATTGCGCAGCTATTTAAGCTCTCGCTTAATGAGGATGGATTTTTCATGGAGGCCCACGCCAAGCTGAGGCCAGTGGATTTTGCAACGGACGGGATTTTCTTGGCAGGGATGGCTCATTATCCCAAACCCATTGAGGAAAGTATCGCCCAGGCAAAGGCAGCGGCCTCGAGGGCCTCTGTGGCGCTGTCAAAGGACCAGATTACAGCGGAAGGCGTGGTCTCTCATGTGGATGAGGTCATGTGCAGGGGGTGCGGGAAATGCGTGGAGGCCTGCCCGTTTGGCGCTGTTAACCTTGTGGAAAGGGATGACGGCAAGACAGTGGCCAGGGTTCAGGAGGCGCTGTGTAAGGGCTGCGGGGTGTGTGCTGTGGTATGTCCTACTAGTGCTGCCACGGTTTTCCACTTTGAAGATGCAGAAGTCCTCACGATGGTAGAGGCTGCCCTTAAAGGTTGATAGGAGTCTGAAATTATGTCCGAAGAATTTGACCCAAAAATCGTGGTGTTTGCATGTAACTGGTGTGCCTATTCTGCTGCTGACCTGGCGGGCGTCAGTCGGCTGCAGTATCCGCCGAACCTCAGGATTATCCGTGTGATGTGTTCGGGAAGAGTGAACCCCAATTTCATCTTGAAGGCCTTTGAGAACGGGGCTGATGGCGTCATGGTGGCCGGGTGACACATCGGGGACTGCCATTACCTGGATGGTAATGTAAAGGCAGAGGGCATGTTTAAAATGGCCAAGGAGCTTGTAAGTATACTGGGCATAGACCAAGACAGGCTGAGGCTGGAATGGGTCTCTTCCGCCGAAGGCGGGAGGTTCGCTGAGCTGGCCACAGAATTTACGGAGCAAATAAGGAAACTTGGCCCCTCTAAACTGAAACAGGCGGCCTGAGAGGGCCTATAGACCATGTTGAGGCGAGGTCATGGCTGAAATAGGAGAACTGATTGAAATAACTAACACCTACTTTTGTCTCGACTGTGGCGTGTGCACGGGCAGTTGCCCCGTGGCCAGGGTCTTCACCGATTTTTCGCCCAGGCAGATTATTGAAAGATGCTTGTATGAAATCGAGGATCTCTCGGACGAAAACATCTGGAGTTGCCTGACGTGTGCACAATGCAGCGTCCGGTGCCCGGCCAATATTGATTTCCCTGAATTCATTCGCCTAATCCGTGATGAGGCCCACAGCAAGGGGTACAAGGGTACCCTTACCCACAATGGAATGCTTCACACCATATGGTCTCTTCAGACCATGGATATCAGCCAGAACAGGACCTTCTGGGTAGGGGACGGAAAAATCAGTGAGAAAGGGGACGTGTTCTATTTTGTGGGTTGCAGACCTTATTTCGACGTGATCTTCAGGGACATAAATGCGGGGTCTGTTGAGAACTGCAAAAATATCTTGAAGATACTAAATACCTCGGGCATTGAGCCGGTGGTCAGCAATGATGAAAGATGCTGTGGACACGACGCCCTATGGAATGGAGACGAAGAAACATTCAAGAAGTTGGCGGAGATTAATATCGAAATCATAAGGGCATCTGGCGCCAAGAAAGTGGTTTTCAGTTGCCCAGAAGGATATCTTACTTTCAAGGAATTTTACCCAAGGTATTTTGGCGACCTTGGCTTTGAACCTGTTCATATCATTGACCTTTTACGCGAGAAGATCGCTGATGGGGCCCTGGAGCTCTCAGAGTTTCCCGAGGTGGTGACCTATCATGACCCGTGTCGGCTGGGGAGGTTATCGGGAATATTTGAGCCGCCTAGGGAACTCATAAGGTCCATACCTGGCATTGAACTAAGGGAAATGCCGAGGTCCAAGGAAAACGGGGTATGTTGCGGCACCAGCGGATGGATAAACTGCTCTAGCTGCTCAAAGGAGATCCAGGTGGAGCGACTGGCGGAGGCATCCGCAACAGGCGCTTCAACCCTGGTAACGGCATGTCCCAAGTGCCAAATCCATTTCAGGTGTGCGAAATCGGCATTTGACCTTGATATCGAGATAATGGACCTGTACGACCTCATTTCTGAACACCTGAAGTGATCAACATTTTATTCTTGAGTGCGCTCGAGCACCAAGGTTTGGAGGGTTAGAACCGTGAGTAACGAAGTATTAGTAATAGGCGGAGGCATCGCAGGTATCCAGTCCTCGTTGGACTTGGCAGATATGGGCATCAAGGTCCACCTGGTGGAGAAGCTGCCAAGCATCGGGGGCAAGATGGCCCAGCTTGACAAGACATTCCCCACCAATGACTGTGCCATCTGAATACTTTCGCCCAAGATGCTGGATGTCGGTCGACATCCCAACATTAACCTGATGGCATATAGCGAAGTTGAGAAGGTGGAAGGCAGCATGGGGGCCTTCAAGGTAACGGTGCGGAAAAAGGCCCGTTACGTGGAAGAGGACAAGTGTACCGGGTGCGGCGCATGCGAAGAAAAGTGCCCGACCATAGTTCCCGATGCATTCAACGAAGGACTGGGGACCAGGAAGGCCATATATGCCTATTTTGCTCAGGGTATTCCCTCCACCAGGACCATCGATCCAGACCACTGCAGACAACTGAACGGCAAGAAATGCGGAATTTGTAAGAAAACATGCCAGGCCGAGGCCATAAACTTCGACCAAAAGGATCAAATTCTTGAGCTTGACGTGGCGGCCATTATTGTAGCAGCAGGATATGATGTGTTTGATCCTTCGCACATACCTGAATACCGGTATAGTGAAATTCCAAACGTAGTTACTGCTATTGAATTTGAAAGGCTCCTGAGTGCAAGCGGCCCTACTGATGGCCATGTTTACCGCCCGTCAGACATAGCAGCAAAGGCAAAGATAGAGGAATTGGAAAAGAAGCTAAACAAGGCGAGCAAGACTCTCAAGAGATACGAAGAAAAGTTTGGCGAGACAAGCGAGGACTTTTACAAGAAGTTTCAGAGTGGAGAGTTATCAGATGATGAAGAAAGGAAAAAGTGGGCCGCAAAGTATGAAGAATACCTGGGGATAAGTGGGCCACTGGCCGAATTGAAGAAGCAAGCCGAGGGGTTTTCCTCGGCAAAGAGGCTTGCATTTATCCAATGTGTGGGCTCACGGGATTTTCGTTTTTACCCGTTTTGCTCTGGGTATTGCTGCATGCACTCCATAAAGGAGGCCATAATAGCCCATGAACACGAGCCAGAAACTACATCGGCCATTTTTGGAATGGACATTCGGGCGGTGGGAAAGGGCTTCGAGGAGTACAGGGTTCGCGGTGGAAATCAATCCGGTATAACGTATGTGCGGGGTAGGGTTGCCGAGATAATGGAAGGGGAGAACCACAATCCCATTGTCATCTATGAAGATACAAGGGAACGGAAGGTAAAGAGACAGGAATTTGATATGGTGATACTGGCCACTGCCTGTGCACCGACCAAGGGTCTGCCCAGCTTGGCTAAGATCCTGGGTATAGAGCTGGATGATTATGGATTTGTCAAGACCAACCCGGTTTCTCCTGTTGACACAACAGTGCCGGGAATTTACGTGTGCGGTTGCGCCGAATCGCCCATGGACGTACCCGAGTCTGTTGCGCAGGCTTCAAGCGCTGCAGAACGGGCAGCAGAAGTCATTTCTTTACAATCTTTAAACAAGGAGAGTGCCGTTGCCTGAAAAAAAGGATGAAGAACTCAGAATAGGTGTATTCCTTTGCCACTGCGGTTCAAACATCGCGGGGTATTTGGACATGGAGGCACTCGAGGAATTTACAAAGACACTGCCCCATGTCGTGTTTGTCCAACGAAATCTTTACACCTGTTCAGAGGGCGGAATAAACGAGATTAAGAAAGGAATAGTTGAGCAAAACTTGAACCGCGTGGTAGTGGCATCCTGCACGCCAAGGACCCACGAGCCTTTGTTCAGGAACTCGTGCGCTGAGGTGGGGCTGAATCCTTATCTTTTCGAGATGGTGAACATCCGTGACCAGTGTTCTTGGGTTCATATGCAGGAGAAGGAAGAGGCTACTGAAAAGGCCAAGGATCTGATCCGCATGGGAGTTGCCAAGGCGGCCCTTCTCCAGCCTCAGGAACCCATAATGTCGGAAGTAACTACCAGGGCGCTGGTGCTGGGAGGTGGGATTGCGGGCATGACCGCTGCCCTTGCACTGGCTGACCGCGGTTACGAGGTTGTCATAGTTGAAAGGCAGGACAGGCTTGGCGGTATGTTGAACAGTATCAACAAGCTGGGTCCGTCCATGAGAAGTGCAGAGGATCTAGTATCCGAGAAGAAAAAGGCCATAGAGGAGCATCCCAAGATTACGGTGTTCACCGGCTCCGAGGTGTCCGCGGTCAAAGGATTCATAGGCAAATACCAGGTGGACGTTCGGACAGATACAGGGACCAAGAATATTGACATAGGTGTGATTCTCGTTGCCACGGGAGCAAGTGTATTCAGCCCCAAGGGATTGTATGGTTATGATGGTAAGCGGGTCATTACCCAATTCGAATTGGAAGAAATCATGAAAAAGGGCCTTGATCCCTCCATCAGGAATGTGGTGATGATCCAGTGCGTGGGGTCGAGGGACGAAGAGAGACCTTATTGTTCCCGCATATGCTGCCAGGTAGCTGTGAAAAATGCCATTCTTATTAGGGAACAGAACCCAGAGGCACGAGTAAGCATATTGTACCGAGATATGCAGATGTACGGCGTGGAGAACGAGGAAATGCTCCGGACCTCAAAGGCCCGGGGGGTCCGCTATATTAATTATTCACCGGAAAACCCACCAAAGGTGGAAGAAGATAAGGTGAGGGTGTATCACCCACTGCTGGGCGAAGAGCTGGAACTTCCCGCGGACCTGGTGGTTTTGGCCACGCCCCTTGTGGCTCGAGAAGATACTCATGATTTGTCACAACTTCTCAGGGTGTCCATTGATGAAAATGGGTTTTACCTTGAGGCGCACGTCAAGCTCAGGCCCTTGGACTTTGCAACGGACGGAATCTTTTTGTGCGGGAACGCCAGGTACCCCGCCAATGTACGAGAGGTAGTGGCCCAAGCCCTAGGGGCTGCCTCGAGGGCATCCATTCCCTTGAGCAAAGGGTCGGTTGTGGTGGAGCCAATCATCTCGGTCCTTGCCAACGAGGATGCGTGCCGAGGATGCGGCCTTTGTGTTGCATTGTGCCCTTATGGGGCGCTAGAGATAAGGCGAACGGAAAAGGGGAGAAAGGTTCACGTCATAGATGTTGCGTGCAAGGGTTGCGGCGTGTGTGCAGCCACTTGTTATCAGCATGCTTTGACCATCAACTCTTTCACGGATGAGCAAGTAACAGCCCAGATTGAGGCGTTCCTGGGCGGATGAAGTGAGGAGGTCTTCCATTGAGCGAATTTGTGCCGAAAATACTAACTTTTTGTTGTACGTGGTGAGGGTACTCCGCCGCTGATCTGGCTGGAGTTTCCAGACTGCAATATACGCCTGAGGTAAAGATTGTCCGCATAATGTGCACTGGCCGCATAGATCCGGTTTGGGTGGCAAGGGCCTTGAAGAAGGGCCTTGATGGATTTCTTGTTATTGGGTGCTATTTTGGCGATTGCCATTACATCAGCGGAAATGTGCAGGCCAAGGCCAAAATGGACATGACGCGAAGGCTTCTTGAACATATTGGGGTCAACGGTAAGCGCCTTTCCTTTCAACAGTGTTCTTCGGGTGAAGGAGCAAGGTTTGCCGAACTGGTCAATGAGTTTGATCAACAGATCCGGGAAATAGGGCCCATAGGAGAAGGCGGAGACCGGCTTGGAAAACCGGAGATCTTTGAAAAGCTGCAAATAGCCGAGGCCGTGCTGGGCGGAGAAAAGATGAGGTGGGTGATTGGTAAGAGAACACCCTTCCTGGAGTCGGGAAACATCTACGGAGAGGTCTTTACCGAGCATGAGTTTCGGCGAGCTATTGACATGATTATAGTTGAAGAAACTGAGACACAGGCGATTCTTCATAGTCTCAACCAAGGTGCTAAATCCGTGGCACAACTTGCCCAAGAATTGGAAATTCCCTCAGAAAGGGTGTTTAGGTACATAACCGCCCTTAAAAGAAAAGGCTTTGTGGAGATGGGACAGGTACTAGACCGTAATCCTGTTTATCAAATTGCGTCGCAAGAGGTGTGATCTGGTGGAAAACAAAAAAACTCTAGTGATAGGAGCCGGGCCTGCTGGGGTAAGGCTCGCCCTTGAGAGGGCAGAGGCCGGGGAGCAGGTTACACTGGTGGAAAAGTTCCCCTCACTGGGTGCCGAGAGGATACCCAGGGACAGACTTGTCAACCCGGAGCAGGCCTTTGATAACCCTGACCTCGAAAAGGTTAGGAATCACGAGAACATAACCATATTTCCCTACAGTGAAATCAAGAAAGTCCAGAAAGAAGACGGGAAAATCAAGGCCAGGGTGGTTAAGCATAGCCTCAGGGTTGACAATACCAAGTGCAATGATTGTAAGGCGTGCATTCGGGTGTGCCCAGTAAATATGTTCGATGATTTCAATGAGGGGCTGGGTTTCCGCACGGCGGTGGATTACTTCAATCCTGCTACTGCCGAGTATAATATCTTCAAAGAAGACATGCCCGTTTGCCAGAGGACATGTCCTGTGAATTTGGATATACGGGGCTACGTCGGCCTCATTGCGGATGGGAAATACGCAGAGTCACTGGCCCGGATTCGAGAGCGCTTACCCTTTCCTGCAAGTATTGGGAGGGTTTGCCCTCATCCATGTGAGACCGCTTGCAATCGTCAATACCTGGATCAGGCCATTAGCATCTGTTTCCTCAAGAGATTCGTTGCAGATGTGGAAATAGAAGCCGGCATTGAGCCCACTTACGAAACACCGGAAAAAAAGTACCCGGAAAAGATCGCCATTATTGGTGCAGGTCCTAGTGGGCTGACGTGTGCCCATGATTTGGCCAGGATGGGATACGAGAACATAAAGGTTTTTGAGGCCCTGCCGGTACCGGGCGGCTATCTCTGGGTGGGAATTCCAGAATACCGCCTTCCCAAGAAGATATTGCAGAGAGAAGTGGACCTAATAGCAAAGATGGGCGTGGAGATCCAATACAATGTCCGCATAGGCAAGGATATCTCTTTCGAGGAACTCAGAAGTCAGTATGACGCAATCTTTATAGGTGCAGGATGCCATAAGGGATTAAAGCTGAGGGTACCAGGTGAGGATGAATATGAAGGCATAATTGACTGTGTTACTTTTCTAAGGGAACAGGCCCTTGGAATCCGGAAGGAAGGTAAGGGCAAGCTGATAGTAATAGGCGGTGGAAATGCAGCCATTGATTCGGCCAGGGTGGGTTGGAGAATGGGCTACGATGAAGTTTACATACTGTATAGAAGAACCCGCAAGGAGATGCCCGCCAACCCATGGGAGGTAGATGCAGCGGAGCATGAGGGCGTGAAGCTCCAATATCTTGCTGCCCCGGTGGAGATTCTTGGAGAAAACGGCAAGGTTGTGGGTATGAAGTGCATAAAGATGGAACTGGGTGAACCTGATGCATCTGGTCGGAGGCGGCCCATCCCCATTGAGGGCTCTGAGTATATCATTGAGGCGGAAACAATTGTCCCCGCTATAAGCCAGGGAACGGACTTATCTTTCTTGCCCGAAGAGCACGAGTTCAAATTAACTCGTTGGAATACTTTTGATATTGATGAAGAAACCGGGGCTACAAATATACCGGGTGTGTTTGCAGGAGGGGACGTGGTATCGGGCCCGGATATCGCCATAAGGGCAATCGCAGGGGGAAAGCGCGCAGCAGTTGGTATTCATGAATATTTGAGGAGTAAGTAAATGATTTACGAAAAGCACGGACGCTATATCATACCGTTTGATGATGTGCCTTCAGAGCGGGCCGTGATGCCCGAGATATCAGTTGAAGAACGCAAGGGCAACTTTGTTGAGGTGGAAACCGGTTTTCCAGAGGAGGTTGCCGTAAGAGAGGCCAAACGTTGCCTTGGTTGCAGGCGATGCTTGGGGTGTGCCCTTTGCTGGGCAGAGTGCAAACCAGAGGCAATAAATTTCAGTTTGCCCGATGAGACCTTGGAGTTGGATTTTGACGAGGCTATCGTTACCGCGGGGCAGGACAACAATTTCGAGAAAATCAGCCCTTCTCTGGGATATGGAACATACCCCCACGTGATAACCGATCTGCAGTTTGAGAGAATGCTCTCCCCAACAGGGCCCACCGACGGCCTTGTTATGTCACCCCTTAATGGCAAGATACCAGAACGGCTGGGAATAATACAGGGACACCCCGAAGGAGATGAGGCACACCTGCTTCAGTCCTTAATACTAGGCGTAAACGAGGCGATCTTGGCACTTCATAAGACTGAGCAGCTCGAGGTGAGCCTTGTCTCACCCTTATCTGAAGCCTTCGAAAAGGACTATCTTTCCGAAGTACAAAGAATACAGGGCCTAAAACTCATAAAGGCAAAACCTCAGGCAGTGAAGCAAAAAGAGGGAAGCGAGGAACTTATTTTGAGCTATGTAACAAACAGTGAGGAAGCGGAGCAAGAGTTTGATATGATCGTGGTGCTGACAAAGCCCAAGCTTTCGCCTGATATATCAAGCCTCAGCAAGAAATTGGACCAAGAGGTGGTGACCGCATGAGGGCCAGCTTCATGGCCTTTTCCCAGGTTTTCCAATCTAAGGGACTTCAAAACGTTTAACCATGGCCACTGCATCTTGGCCGCCTGTATAAAAACCCGGCTTTTCCTCTATTATTACGAAGCCGAACTTTTCGAACAACCTGCGGGCCTGAGCGTTTTGCTTTGCTGTATGAAGCCAAACTTCTCCAATGCCGATTTTTCCCGCCAGTTCAAGAATTTTTCTTAGGAGTGCGGTCCCTGCGCCTCGGCCTTGCCATGGTGGATCCACTGCAATGGCCAACAACTCGGCCATATATGAACCCATGTCGGAGAAGCGGGCAGGGCCCAGCATTGCAAATCCGACGCGAACCCCTTTGTAAAGGGCGACCAGGGTCCACACCATGTCGGTCTCAAACCATTCTGGAATGATCCTGTGGTAAGGTCCGTATTGCTTGAAAACCCTATCCGATAATCGGGCGAGAAATTCTTCATCCGTCTTAGTTGCCGGCTTGATAATAAGACGGTTTGCAAGTAACTTCCTGGGTGGAGGAACACTGCCAGCCCGCCATGGATCCCTTGCAAACTTCGGAAAGGTATCCCTTAAACCGGTGGCCTTAGTGTCTCTCAGCCGCTTCAGCCTTTTGACCTCTCCGTACTTGCCAAACCTTCCCCTGTTTCCCATTTTATTACCCGGACCAGCGACTCATAAAGAACTGCGTTTGATTACTTACGGCGGGCCGTTCATTACACGCGCCCGGTTTTTAAGGGGCTAGATTTTTCCAGTACTCACCCTGCACCTTCGCCACCGCCGTGACAATGTCCATAAGACGGCTCTGATTTCCTTTTTGGACTACCTCAGAGGGATCAGTTTGCCTCAGGTTCATCATTTCTTCGAGCACTGCCTTTCCACATTCCCTCAATCCCTGTATATTATATCCTCCCTCGAGAGTGGCCACCAGTCTACCCTCACATACCTTTTCAGCTACGTCCAGCAACGAGCGGGTCATGGCGGCAAAGCCAGTTGCGGTGACATTCATGCCTCCCAATGGATCATTGGCGTAAATATCGAAGCCGACAGAAACCATGATCAGATCCGGCCGGTACTCCTCTGCAATGGGCTTCAGTATCTTCTCAAATATTCCCACATATTCTACATCACCGTTTCCAACAGACAAGGGGACGTTCACCGTGTAACCTTTTCCCTCTCCTGTGCCCACCTCTCGGAGCGATCCGCTACCGGGGTAATAGGGATACTGGTGTGTGGAAAAGTAAAGGACAGTAGAATCATCTTCAAAGCTATGCTGGGTACCGTTTCCGTGATGAAGATCCCAGTCTACTATTAATACCCTTTTTGCCCCCAGTTTTTTTTGGGCATACCTCGCCCCGACTGCCACGTTGTTAAAGAGGCAAAAACCCATGGCCCTGCCCCTCTCAGCGTGGTGTCCAGGGGGTCTCACGAGAGCAAAGGCATTGTTGAGCTCGCCTTGCATAACCATTGAAACGGCCTTGCAGAGACCCCCTGCGGCCAGGAGTGCTGCCTCATAAGACCCCGGGGAGGTGGATGTGTCAGGGTCCAGAGAAATATATTCCTTGCCCGCAGTGGAAGCCACCATGTGGACATAGGATCTTTCATGTATCCACAGCAGCTCCTCTTCTTTTGCAGGCACAGGTTCCACGTGGATGTACTTACCCTCCAGTTCCTCATCGATCATGGAATAAAGGACCTCGAGGCGGCGTGGGCTTTCCGGGTGATAGGCCCCCGGATCGTGGTTTAAATAACGACTGTCTCTTACGATACCCGTCCTCTTCATCATGTCCCTCCTTCTAGCCCCTGCGGGCTCGTTAAACCATTTTCCTCCTCAGAGCCCTCATCCAAACAACAACTTCTTATCAGAAAAGAGTCCTCAAAGAAAGGCCAATAAAGCCCAAAGACTTGATTCAGCAAATAACCATACTTAAAATTGGCTAGCCGAGGGTAATATACTTGCCTTTCGCCCTGAACCGACCGGAAGGAAATATTGTGGACGGTATGGTAAGATGCAGGACATTACGGAGGAAGATTTTCCATGTTTTTCTTTATTGGCGGTGTTCAGCCGAAAACAGTAACGCTTGACGAGACACCTCGGATGTGCCCTGTTTGTGGGCTTTACCAGGCAAGGCTGAAACGGATTGATCACTACCTCTCCCTGTTTTTCATACCTCTTTTTCCCGTAAAAAGGGGGAAACCCTTCCTGGAATGCCAGAGCTGTGGGGCCATCTCAGATGAATCGGGCGCGGTGTTTCAAGGCCCTGGAAAGGTACCAGGTCATGCGTGCCCGTATTGTGGTAACCCTATTGAGCCTTCGTACCGATACTGCCCCTTCTGTGGGAGGGCCCTTTGACAAGGCGCTTCCTTCAACAGCTATGTCACCTCTTACCTGCTGCTATGCAAACAAGAAAGGACTAAGCAGCCATGCACAAAGGCCCCGCAGTCTGGAATAAACGTTTCGTGCTCATAAATGTTATTTTTTTCCTCGTCTTCTCCAATATCTCCTTTTTTTATTTGTATCCTATTGCCCTGAGGGAGATGGGGAGCCCGGATTATTTAATAGGTCTAATCGTGGGATTTTTCTCTGCCGTGACCGTGGTTTCCAGGCCTTTTATGGGAAAGGCTGTGGCAAGGAAAGGGGAATCCCCGGTCATTATTCTCGGGATAGTGGGAATCTTATTGGCTTCTGTTACCTACATGTTAGAAAAAGAACCCGGAATTTTTATTTTTTTAACTCGCGCCCTTCACGGCCTGGGTTTCTCAGCGTTTATTGCCGGCAGCTTTTCACTGGTTGCCAGGACCTTTCCCGCTGCCAAGCGTGCTCAGGCATATGGTGTGGTTGGGGCTTCACTGATGAGTGCATCAGCCTTTTGTCCTCCACTAGGTGAAGTGGTGGTGGACAGATTTGGCTTCGACTCTCTTTACCTTTGTGCTGCTCTGGCGGCAATGGGAGCTCTTTTATTAATGGTTGTTGCCTCTAAAAACATATCCCTGCCGTCATCCCGGAGCCATCGGGACAGCATTACCTACATCCGCCTCCTCAATAACCGGTCCTTTTTGTACGTGTTGATATCTACTCTTGTCTTCGCACACTGTCAATCAACAGTGATGAACTTTGTGGCGCTCTTTGCAAGTTCAATAGGAAAATCCAGCGGAGTGTTTTTTGCTGTTGCATTTTCCATCTCCATATTGCTCCTTTTGGCATTGTCAAGCAAGATTGACCGCTTTGGAAAGAAACGTTTTTTGCGCCTGTGTTACCCATTCCTTGTGGCAGGGCTTTTTCTTATTCCAAAGGGATTTGACAGCAATATTATTTTTGTTCCGGCCGCTCTGTTCGGGATCGCCATGGGTCTTTTGTTCCCAGCACATAATGCCCTTGCGGCTGATCACGGCTCTCAAGCCGAAAAACCTGGTGTAATGTCGTTGTTTACTGCAACCTATGATACGGGTTTTATATCAGGTGCCGTGGTGTCGGGCTGGATAGCCCAGGTGGCGGAACTGGAGTATCTATTTCCCATAACCTCGATTTTGGCCCTTGTGGGTTTTTTTATTGTTTTGGCTGGCCCCATCAAGGAGTCAGAGATACAAGTGCATGGAATCAAATAAGGAATCATAGAAAACCAAAAATTTTCTTTTGATTGTTGACCAAGTACAAGGTTTTTTCTATAATCGATGGGTCTTATGGGAACCTGAAGGTAGTTCTTCGTGGGTACAAACGAACGGACAAGGGGGCTATGGAAAAATGGACAAGAAAGTTACGGTAGTTGGTGCGGGAAATGTGGGAGCTACTGCGGCCATGAGGCTTGCTGAAAAGGAGCTTGCTGATGTCGTTCTGATAGACATACTTGAAGGGGTACCTGCGGGAAAGGCCCTTGATCTCACCGAGGCTGCACCGATCGAGAAACATGATTCAAAGATCCTGGGCGTAACCAATGATTACAGCCACGCAAAAGGGTCTGACATAGTTATAGTGACAGCCGGAGTCCCCAGGCGTCCGGGCATGAGCCGCGATGACCTGCTTTCCACGAACATGGGAATAATAAGGGATGTTACAAAGGAAATTGCTGCTGTTGCCCCCGACACTATTCTTATTATTGTAAGCAATCCGCTGGATGCTATGTGTTACGTGGCCCTCAAGACAAGCAGGTTTCCAAAGAACCGGGTTATGGGCATGGCTGGCGTATTGGACTCAGCCCGTTTCAGGGCTTTTATTGCAATGGAGTTGAATGTATCCGTGGAAAATACCCATGCGTTTGTACTCGGAGGACACGGGGACACGATGGTTCCTCTTCCCAGGTATTCCACTGTGGCGGGTATTCCCATTACGGAACTACTTCCGCCCGAGAGAATTGAAGCTCTGGTTGAACGAACGAGAAACGGGGGAGCGGAGATTGTGGCGTTGCTTAAAACAGGTAGTGCCTACTACGCACCTGCATCGGCCGTGGTGGAGATGGCTGAAGCCATTTTAAAGGATAAGAAAAAGATCCTTCCGTGTGCCGCATACCTTGAGGGGGAGTATGGCATTGAAGGCCTGTTTGTGGGGGTGCCCGTGAAACTTGGTAAGGAAGGTATTGAGGAGATCATAGAGATAAAATTGACCGAGGAAGAAGACACTGCCCTAAAGAGGTCCGCATCGGCGGTTCGCAAGCTCGTTGAGGATATGGAACGTCTTGGATTGTAAGCTTTTTAAAAACTCACAAGTTTCTTGCCGGATTTTTTCCTGATTTTCTTAGGCCCGTGGCCCATTTTGCTGGAGAAATCTAAGTACTTCGCCACAACGTACTTCATATCCTTACGCTCACACAC
>QMLZ01000018.1 GCA_003646995.1 Deltaproteobacteria bacterium
GTATTGGTGAAGCAGGTCCCTGATACTACTGAGGTAAAACTCGACCCCAAGACGGGGAACCTAATCCGGGAGGGTATTGAAAGCATCATTAACCCGGATGACAGGCATGCCATTGAGGCTGCCGTGACCTTGAAAGAGAAGCATGGCGGGAAGGTGACGGCCATTTCAATGGGTCCGCCACAGGCCATTGACGCCATATCAGAGGCCATGGGAATGGGTGTTGACCGAGGTATACTCCTTTCTGATAAGGCATTTGCAGGGGCAGATACCTGGGCCACGTCCTTTACCCTTGGCAAGGCCATAGAAAAGGTGGGAGGTTTCGATCTCATTATTTGTGGTCGGCAGGCCATTGATGGGGATACTGCTCAGATAGGCCCACAGGTCGCGGACTATCTGAACATACCTCAGGTAACATACGTATTCGGAATAGAAGAGATAGGGGAAGATTTTATCACTGTGAAGCGCCGGTTGGAGGATGGATTTGAAAGGATTCAGTGCCCTATGCCTGCATTGATAACAGTGATTGGGGAGCTAAATGAACCGCGCTATGCAATGGTGGATCGCTTGCTGGATGCCTGCAAAGAGAAGGCCCCGATTGAGATTTGGAATGCAGCGGACTTGGGCGTGCAGGTCAGCGAGGTTGGACTTTCAGGATCACTTACACAGGTAATCAAGACCTTTGCCCCAAAAACGGAAAGACAGGGGCAAATTTTGGAAGGTGATGTACCGAGAGTGGTTAATGAGCTGCTAGGCAAATTGAAGGAGAATAGGCTGATTTGATTTAGGCCCAAGGCATGAGGCGTGAGGCTAGGGGCAAAACTAATCGCCAGGTAATAGAAAGTAAATGGCAAAAGGATAAATTAAAAAGAAGACAAAGCTTCTAATGCCGAAAGCCCAAAGCCTAAAGCCCAAAGCCTAAAGCCTAGTGCCTAATACACAAAGGAGATATAGGTATGGCAGTATGGGTTGAAGTTGATCTCTGTAATGGGTGTAAACGTTGCGTTCGTGCATGTCCGTATGGGGCAATGGAGTTCGTGGATAATGTAGCACATGTAACAGAGCGATGTACCTCGTGCGGTGCATGCCTTGAGGTGTGCAAGCCCCAGGCAATCAAGACCGATATGAAACCCAAGGAGATTCCTGATTTCAGTGACAGGAAAGGTGTCTGGGTGTTTGCAGAGCAGCGTGGTGGAGAGCTTAAACGTGTATCTCTTGAATTGCTTGGTAAAGCTCAGGAACTGGCAGCTGATTTGGACCAAGAAGTGGCAGCTGTGTTGCTTGGGCACAATGTCTCGGGTCTGTGTGACAAACTCGCTGAATACGGGGCTGAGAAGATATACTTGGCTGATCATCCTGAGTTAGAAAAATTTCGGACCTTAACATACACAGACGTACTGGAATCCCTGATAAATGAATACAAGCCGAATATCCTGCTCATGGGAGCTACTCACATAGGCCGTGACCTGGCCCCCAGAGTGTCCCGAAGAGTAGGGGTAGGGCTTACGGCGGACTGTACCGAACTAAGTATTGATCCGCAGGAGAAGATTCTCCTTCAGACCAGGCCTGCTTTTGGCGGAAATGTTATGGCTACCATCGCAAATCGCTATTCAAGGCCTCAGATGGCCACGGTGCGCCCCGGTGTAATGGAGGCAAAGAGAAAGCAGGTAGATGCCCAGATCATCAGTCACGAAGTTAAATTGTCTGCCAAGGGACTTGAGACAAAGATCCTGGAGTCGGTAAGGGAAGAGAAAAAAGGGGTTGATCTAGCAGAGGCCAAGGTGATTGTGGCAGGGGGCCGTGGCGTGGGAGATGCCAAAGGTTTCAAAAAATTGGAAGAACTGGCCCAACTGCTTGGAGGAGAGGTCGCCGGTACCCGTGTGGCAGTTGAAGAAGGCTGGATACCTCAAGAGCGGCAAATAGGTCAGACAGGGCAAACTGTAAGACCTGAGCTATACATAGCTTGCGGCATTTCAGGAGCAATACAACACAGGGCTGGAATGATGAATTCGAGATACGTAATAGCAGTGAACAAAGATCCCAGGGCACCCATATTCCAGGTCTCTGACTGGGGGATCGTGGGAGATCTTCATGAAGTTATCCCTGAAATGATCAGCCGATTAAAAGAGCAACAGTAGAGGTGGAGGAACGCATGTTAAGATCTAATCCAGAGGAGTTAATCAGAAAGACAATGGCCAAGTTTGTGGATACTGAGCTGATTCCACGGGCCCAAGAGATAGATGAAAAGGGCGAGTTCCCCATGGAAATGTTCCAAAAAATAGGAAAGATGAAGGTCTTTGGAATCAGATACCCCAAAAATAAAGGTGGGAGCGGCGGGAATACAACCCTTTTTTGTATTATATGCGAGGAACTGGCCAGGGGACTCATGAGTGTGGCCGCCATCACGGCAATGCAGTGCTTGATGGGCACAAATTTTCTCTTTCATTACGGAACCGAGGAGATGCACGAAAAGTACTTTCTGCCAGCAATGAGGGGGGAGAAGGTGGCCTGCTTCTGCCTCACCGAACCTGAGGCAGGTTCTGACCTAGGCAACGTGAGCACCCTAGCCACCAAGACAGAGGATGGCTTTATTATAAATGGTATGAAAACTTGGGTTACCAATGGCCCGGTAGCAGATTTTTTTACCGTACTATGTCAGACTGATCCATCCAAGAAGCTCAGAGGACTTAACTTCTTTTTTATTCCGAAAGAGACGCCTGGAATTTCAGTGAGCAAACCTTTTGACATGCTTGGCACAAGGACCTCAAAACTCTCGGAACTAGCCTTGACAAACGTTAAAATACCCCAGCATTACAGGTTGGGTGGTGAAGGCCAAGGGCTCAACAACCTTCTCTCAATCCTTGCCGAGATCAGAGCGATGACAGCAGCTCTTGCTATTGGACTTCAAAGGGCAGCACTTGCGGATTCTATCCGCTATGCCCACGAACGCGTCCAATTTGGAAGACCCATTGCCAAGTATCAGTTGATTCAGGCAAAGATAGGCCAAATGGCAACCAATCTGGAAGCCTCGAAGCTGTTGACTTACAGAGCAACTAACATGATCGACAATAACATTTCGTGCTTGAAGGAGGCTTCAATGGCCAAATACTTTGCTACAGAGGCGGCGTGTTTTGCTGGCGACGAGGTCACGCGGATTTTCGGGGCATACGGCTATTCCATGGAGTACAGCGCACAGAGATATTATAGAGATAATAGGTTCCTACTTTATGGTGGAGGCACTCACGAAATCCTGCTGACTAACATTGCTAGGTGGGCGGGTCTATAGAAACTTTAGGTTTTGATCTCAGGAGGGGTGAGTGGACCTTTTCAAAGAAGCTCCTGAGAGGAAGTCTCTTGGTCAGTTCGTTTATGAAGAGCTCAAAGGAGCGATAATCAATGGGAAGCTGCCCCCTGGGCAGAGGATAGCTGAAAGCCGAGTGGCCCAGGCCATGAAGATAAGCCGCACCCCTGTGCGAGAGGCCTTCCACAAGCTGGAGAGAGAAGGATGGATCGAGCACTTGCCTAACAGCGGATTCTTTGTGGCAGGCCTAAGCAGGGAAGATGTGGAAGACACGTTTGGGATAAGAGCAGCGCTCGAGAGCTATGCGGCCCGGCTGGCCGCCCTTCGCCACACCGCTGATGATCTTGCCTCCCTTGAGACAAAGATTCAGGAATATCAAGAGCACATGGAAAAGGGCGATATAGAGGCTCTGTTCCGCATAAACACTGAATTTCATGACCTCCTATACACATTGAGCCGCAGCCCCAAGCTTATTAAAATGATAAATGACGTAAGGGATCAGATCTATCGGTATCGCAGGGTGATTCTCAGGGTTAAGGGGATGGCGAGGCGTAGCAACGAAGACCACAAGGCAATGTTAAAATACATTAGAAAACGGAATGCCGAGAAGGTTGAGGCCCTTGTCAAGGAACACGTTCTGAGGGGTCAGGAGGTTGTGCTTAGGCAATTTGATAAGGGAAATATAACCTAGGCATCGAGGGCGTCAGGCTTAGGATATGAAGCACAAGGTTTACGGTTTAAGGCGTAAGCCATAAAGGACCAAGGAAGGAGAAAGGGAGAAATGGCTGAGAGAAAGGTAAGAGTGTTGCTGGCTAAGCCGGGCTTGGATGGGCATGATAGGGGTGCGAAAGTCGTGGCCCATGCACTGCGCGAGGCCGGAATGGAGGTGATCTACACCGGACTCCATCAGACAGTTCCAAGCATAGTTAACCAGGCCATTCAGGAAGATGTGGATGTAATCGGTCTTTCCATCATGTCAGGAGCCCATATCCCTATTTGTAGGAAGTTGATGGAACTTGTCAAAGAAAAGGGAATTGAGGATAAATTGATTGTCGTGGGAGGTGTGATCCCAAGCAGAGACATTCCTATCCTCAAAGAAATGGGTGTGGACGGAGTGTTCCCTGGCGGGAGCTACTTCAAGGACATAGTTGAGTTTATCCAAGAGAACGTAAAAAAGTAGCGAAAAAAGGAGATAGCCATGGGAGTAGCAACATATATAAAGGATGAAAAGGATGCCATTAAAGAGGTTATCCTCCAGTCTGGTATCAAGGTTAAGGCCGTATATACGCCAGAGGATCTTGAGCGCATAGGGTTTGACTATGAAAAGGATCTAGGTGACCCGGGAGAGTTTCCCTTTACCCGTGCTCTTTATCCTCTTGGATACAGAAGTCGCAATTGGACTACTCGTCAGTATACCGGGTTTGGAACGCCAGAGGAGACAAATGAAAGGTTTAAACTGATGATATCCCATGGCCAAACCGGTTTGAACGTGGCGTTCGACCTGCCCACACAGATGGGATATGACTCCGATGATCCAATGGCAGAGGGAGAGGTGGGCCGGGTGGGAATGGCTGTCGATTCCCTTAAGGACTTCGAAATCGCCTTCAAGGATATAGAGCTGGATAAGATAGGAACCGGACTAACAATAAATGCGGTAGCCTCTGTAATGCTTGCCATGTATCAATCGGTTGCCGAGAAATTCGGGTACAAGAAGGAGGTGATCTCGGCTACCCCTCAGAATGATATCTTGAAGGAAATGGTGGGCAGGGGGGCATGGATATACCCGGTGGAGCCTTCGGTTAGGTTGATAGGAGATACTATTGAGTATTCCATGAAAGAACTGCCCAGATGTAATCCTGTATCTGTATGTGGATATCATATCCGCGAGTCAGGTTGCACTCCTGCTCAGGAAATCGCCTATGCCTTCGAGATTGCCTTTGCGTACATTGATAACGTGGTGGCTAGGGGTTACAAGGCAGAAGAGTTTGTAGGACGTTTTTCCTTTAACCTCAATATATACGGGAACCTGTGGGAAAACGTGGCCAAATTCAGGGCAGCGCGAAAACTGTGGGCCAAGCTCTTGAGAGAGCGATATGGTGTGCAGAACAAGCGGGCCCTCTTTCTCCGTGGTATCTTTGGTGGAGGGGGTTCTGGGATGACAAAACAGCAACCTGAAAACAATATAATTAGGGGGGCATACTATGCTCTCACCGCGGCCTTATCAGGAGCTCAAACCACGGCTCTCTGCTCTTTTGACGAGGCATACACTATTCCTACTAAGCGTGCTGCACTCCTTTCACTCAGGACGTTCCAAATCTTGATGGATGAAATAGGGCTTAGGGATACCGTTGACCCCCTTGCTGGTTCCTATTTCATCGAGACATTAACAAAGGAGATGGAAGAAAAGATTCTAGAAGAGATGGAAAAGGTGGAGAAAATAGGCGGGATGATTGAGGCTGTCTCATCGGGCTATGTACAGAGAGAGGTGGCACGCCAGGCATATGAATATGAAAAGAGGCTTCAGGAAGGCAAGGTAATAAAGGTGGGGGTCAACAAGTACACCGAAGGTGTGGATATGGAAGTGGAGCTCCACGAATATAACGAGGAGTGGGCAAGGCAGCAAATTGAACGACTGAAGGAACTCCGAAAAACAAGGGATAACAAGGCTGTAAAGGAGTCTTTGAAAGCACTTGAGAAAGCAGCAAGAGGGACTGAGAATGTGATGCCCTACTTGGTAGAATGTTGCAAGTGTTATGCTACTGTGGGTGAGATGGCAAATGTGTTCCGCGAAGTATTCGGAGAGCACGTTGAGCCGAACATCTTCTAAAGAGCAGCCTTCAGGGTTTTGTGCGCATCAAGCCTGTAGCTGACCTCAGTGACAAATAAGTGTGCCTGCAGTGTACAATTTACCGCTGAGAGAAGATCGGAAATATCCGAGAGATTATTGTGATAGGCAGTGGATAGTAATGCTTAAATCCATGAATGCGGCCTGGTGGGTTCGGCGATGGAGCGAACTGCACCCGGGCAAGCCAGCCATACTGTACGAAAACTCAATCATTACTTATAAGGAGCTTCATAGGAGGCTGAATGCGACCGCCAGCTGGCTTCAGTCAATGGGGGTTGAGAAAGGCGATAGAGTGGCGGTAATGTTGGGCAATTCTCCTGAATTCCTCGAATTGTACTTGGCCTGCTCGCGGCTGGGAGCAATCTTCGTGCCCATTAATTTTCGCCTTGTGGCCAAGGAGGTTGAGTATACCATCAGGAATTGCAGGCCCCGGCTTTTCGTATACGGGTCTGAATTTGCTACCGACCTAGGCCAACTGGATTTCCAAAACTACTTGCCACCGATTCTCACTGCTGTAGTCCAGGATGGAAATACTGAAACAGAGCAGCAAGATTACCATCAGGCTATAAAAGCCTTTGATGGTAAGCAGCCTTTTTTGACTGCATCTACGGGGCCAAATAACCCCGAGGAGCCGCAAGTAATTATGTATACCTCGGGCACGACTGGCCAGCCAAAAGGAGCGGTGCTGTCACACAGGAAGACTTTTTTTAATTGTCTCAACGCAGACATATTTTTTAAACTTAGCTTTGATGACATAATGTTGATCATTTTACCTCTTTTCCATTCAGGCGGGCTGTTCATCCAAGCCTCTCCCTGTATCTACAAAGGGGCAACAATGGTGATTCACAAGCGGTTCGATCCTGAAAAGGCCTATCTTGATATTGAGCGGTACAGGATTACCAAATTTCTTGGGGTCCCAACCATATACAAGGCATTGCTGAGTTTGCCTGAGCGCCAAAAAAGGGACATTTCATCCCTTAAGGTTTGTGCCATCGGTGGGGAAAAGACCACTCATGAGCTTCTTGTAAAATGTAAGGATGCAGGATTTCCTGTAAGGCAGATAATGGGCCAGACGGAAACCTCTATTCTTCTTTGGGCCTCTGAGGAAGAGTCTCTTGCAAAGCCTGGAACAGTGGGGAGACCGGTTTTCCATGCCGAAGTGGACCTTGTGGACAGGCAGGGCCGGAGCGTCAAACCCGGCGAGGTCGGGGAGATTGTGGTAAGAGGTTCCATCATGATGACTGAATACTGGCAGGACGCTGAAAGGACAAGGGAGACCATTAAAGACGGCTGGCTCCATACAGGTGATCTGGCCCGAATGGACGAGGAGGGATATTTTTATCTGGTGGATCGGGCCAAGGATATGTATATTTCCGGTGGAGAAAATGTATACCCTGCAGAAGTGGAAAAGGTGCTGCGGGAACATCCAGCTGTAGAAGACGTGGCGGTGGTGGGAGTTCCAGATGAAAAATGGGGCGAAGTGGGTCATGCATTTGTCATAAAAAAGGCAGGCCGAAATGTTAGCCCAGAGGAAATAGTAGCCTTTTGTGATGGCAAATTGGCACGGTATAAGTGGCCCAAAATGGTTTCGTTTGTCCCCGCGTTTCCACGAACAACACTTGGTAAGGTCCGAAAACACTTACTTGTTAAGGGCTTAGTCCAATAACAGAAAGGAGGTGAGGGCTGGGTTTACAGAGCTAAAAGACGGCTATTGATTGTTAAACATTTAAAAGGGAGGTTTTGCCATGAAAAGAATAGCTGGGTTGTTGGCAATTATTTTTGTTCTCGTGGTCGCATTGATGTGGGCTGCACCGAAGGTGGTAAACGCCGGCCCCATAAAATTGACCTATGCCAATTTTCCACCTGCCCCGACATTTCCCTGCGTGCAGATGGAGCGCTGGAAAAAGGAAGTGGAAAGAAGGACCAACGGGAAGGTTCTTGTTCAAACATTTCCCGGGGGAACCTTGCTCGGGGCAAAGAATATGATGGATGGAATTATTGCAGGCCAGGCGGATATTGGCTGCTTGTGCATGGCCTATCAACCGGGCCGTTTCATGATAACCAATGCCACAAGTTTGCCCCTAGGTATCCCTAACTCTCTAGTGGGAAGCTTGGTGCTGTGGGATATTTACAAGAAATACCAACCTAAGGCATTTTCAAAGGTAAAGGTCCTCACCATGTTTACCACTGCCCCTTCGAACATCATGTCAAAGATTCCCATTCGTACACTCGAAGACATAAAGGGGGTTAACTTGAGAGCATCGGGGGGTGCTGCCCAGATCTTAAAGGCTTGGGGAGCCAATGCCGTAGGAATGCCTATGTCGTCAACTCCGGAGGCACTGGAAAAGGGCGTTGTCAAGGGACTTTTTTCCTCCCTTGAGGTCATGAAGGATTTCAAATTCGCCGAGCTTTGCAAGTATGTCACAGTAACTGATGCCGTAGTGTACCCGTTTGCCGTTGTGATGAACATGACCAAATGGAATTCCCTGCCAAGAGACGTCCAGCAAGTGTTTGAAGAACTAGGGCCTCAGCAGGCGGCATGGACCGGTGTTTATATGGACAACCATGTGAAGCAGGCAATGTCCTGGTCTAAGAGAAAACAGGGTGTCAAGGTCATTCGGCTTTCCAAGGCAGAAAAGGCAAAGTGGGACAAGCTCTTGGAGCCCATTGTAAACAATTGGGTCAAATCAGCCGAGTCAAAAGGCGTCCCGGGTAAGGCCCTTGTTAGGGATATAAAAGCGTTCATGAATATGTATAGTGGACAGTAATCAGAAGGATCATTAGAAGCTGCGGGCCTTTAAAGTCTCCCGCAGCTTCTCTATCAAGGGTAAGGATTATGGAACTGCTCAATAAGATTAATAGGGTAATTAATGAGGTTTTTATGTGCGTGGCGGGTATTGTGCTTGCTGCCATGATCATACTCACCTGCGCCAATATCTTTTGTCGTCTAGTTTGGTTGCCCATACGTGGCACATTCGAGTTGATGGGGTACTTTGGGGCGGTAATTACAGCATTTGCCTTAGGATATACCCAGATAAAGAAAGGGCATATCGCAGTGGATATTGTAATCTTAGGTTTTTCTCCACGATTAAGAAGCCTGTTAAATGGGATAAATTCTGCGATTTGCCTGGCCTTTTTTGTAATAGTGGGCTGGCAAATATGGAGATACGCGACTAACTTGTGGAGAACTGGAGAGGTTACGGAAACGCTCAGGATCATTTACTACCCATTTACCTACGCAGTCGCCCTTGGGTGCTTTGCGCTCGCCTTCGTGTTTCTGGTGGAATTCCTCAATTCACTGGTTGGACAAAAGGAGGACACAAAGTGAGCTTGACCGTAGTTGGTATAATAGGGATCATCCTCCTTCTCGTGGTGCTTTTCTTGCTGGGCATGCCAGTGGGCTTTGCAATGGGAATAGTGGGCTTTTGCGGCTTTTGGTACGTTGTTTCCTTTAACGCTGCTGTAACAATGGTAGGTACTGACGTATGGGCGACTTTCTCCAAGTATGGCCTCACGGTAGTACCCCTTTTTATCTTTCTCGGTTATCTGGCCTTTAACTCCGGTATTGCGGAGAGGTTATATGACGCTGCCTACAAGTGGTTCGGCCACTGGCGGGGTGGTCTTGCCATTGCCACCATAGGAGCTGACGAACTTTTTGCCGCCATTTGCGGCTCCAATACCGCAACTGCCGCCACAATGGGCACTGTGGCCCTGCCTCAAATGAAGAAATATGGCTATAGTACTTTGCTCAGCAGCGGAACTGTAGTCACAGGTGGAACCTTGGGCACAGTAATGCCTCCAAGTGTGGTGCTCATTATCATAGGGCTGCAGACGCAGCAATCCATTATAAAATTGTTTCTGGGTGGCATATTGCCGGCTGTGGTACTTGGTATTTTGTTTGTCCTCACCATTACTTTGCTATGCAGGATCAAACCCGAACTCGGCCCCGCTGGCCCGAAGACCAGTTTTAAGGAAAAAATCCTTTCCTTGGGAGGGATCCTTGAAGCAGTTGCAATTTTTGTCGTGGTGATTGGAGGCCTTTACGCGGGTTTTTTTACCCCCACTGAAGCCGGGGCAGTGGGTGTCTTCTTTACGCTGCTTGTAACTGTTCCAACAGGGCGGCTCAAATGGAAGGGCCTGATTGACTCAATAAGAGATACCCTTAAGATCTCCAGTATGGTTTTTTTCTTGGTGACGGGGGCCATTATCTTTGGCAGATTCCTGGCAATAACCAGGCTTCCTTTTAGTGTGGCCCACTTTGCCGCTTCCTTGCCTGTGTCACGGTATGTGATTTTGGCTATTGTGCTGGTGATATACCTTATTGGCGGGTGCTTTGTGGACTCGTTGGGATTCCTGGTGCTCACCATTCCCATTTTTTTCCCCCTCGGAATGGCTCTTGGCTTTGACCCTATATGGTACTCAATCCTTCTCACCATGGTTACTACCATGGGAGCAATAACGCCGCCAGTAGGAGTCAACATATACGTGGTGAAGGCGCTTGCGCCTGAGATAGAACTATCCACCATTTTTAAAAGCATAAGCTTTTTCCTAATGGCATGTATCGTGAGCATCATTATACTGATTGCGTTTCCTCAGATAGTTCTGATAATTCCCCAATTGGCCAAGTAGCAGATGGTAAGCAGTGCATTATGGTTGCTACTGTTGAGCACAAGGGGAATCAAATAGGAAAAATAGAACAGTGAGGTGATGACAAAAATGATAGAGACGTTTATGCCCCCATTTACTTCTATGGAAGAAATCAAGAAATTGCAATTGGAGGGCCTCAAGTGGACGGTTAAACACGCATATGAAGGCTCACCTGTTTACCGCAAGAAACTGGATGACGCAGGGGTGAGCCCCGGTGACATAAGAACCTTGGATGATATTAAAAAGTTGCCTTTTACCACAGCACAAGACCTTCAGGAAGGATACCCTTTTCCGCTTTTGTCAGTACCGTTCGAGCAAGTTGTAAGAATTCACGCCTCGTCCGGTACCACTGGAAAAAGAAAGGTGCTTTGCTATACCCAGAAAGACATAGATGATTGGACCCATTTTTTTGCCCGCTGCTATGAGATGGCGCAGCTCACCAGGGAAGATCGAGTGCAGATCGCGGTTGGCTATGGAGTATGGACCGCGGGGGTAGGCTTCCAGCTGGCATGCGAGAGGTTTGGCGCCATGGCCATTCCCGCAGGACCAGGCAATCTTGATATGCAGTGTCAATTTCTAGTGGATTTTCAGAGTACGGTGATGTGCTGCACTGCATCCATGGGCCTTTTGATGGCCGAAGAAGTGAACAGGAGAGGACTTAGGGACAAGATAAAGCTGAAAAAGATGATATTCGGCTCAGAGCGATCCAGCGACGCTATGAGAAAGAGGATTAAAGACCTGCTGGGACTTGAACATCTGTTTGATATCCCGGGGATGACAGAGCTTTACGGTCCAGGTACCGGGCTTGATTGTATCTATCACACAGGGATCCACTACTGGGCGGATTACTATATCCTGGAGATACTGGATCCTGAAACCCTGGAAGAAGTGCCGGAAGGAGAGACCGGGGAAATGGTGGTTACAACCCTCAGAAAGGAAGCTGTGCCCCTTATACGTTACAGGACCAGAGATTTGACGCGGTTGGTTCCGGGTCAGTGCCCCTGTGGGAGCGTTTTCCCTCGCCACGATCGAATCTTGGGCCGCTCAGATGACATGATAATCTTCCGAGCAGTGAACATTTATCCGGGACAAATTGATCATGTTCTGTCCGGAATTGAGGGAATCGGCAGTGAATACCAGGTCATCCTGGACAGGGCACCCGACGGCAAAGACTATATGACCATAAAGGTGGAAAGAGATGATGGGGTGGATAGTGGTAGAGACGCCGAGCTTCAGAGGACAGTGATTGAAGAGGTTAAGAAACAGATTTTTGTGACGGCCTCGGTTGAAATTGTGGATTATGGGAGCCTGCCGAGGTCCGAAAGGAAGAGCAAGAGGGTTTTTGACAATAGAGAGTGATCACTGAAATCAAAAGTCATATGGCCTAGGCCTTGGGGCCATTAATGGAAGGCCTGCGGCTCACGGTGGATTGCCTAAATCATAAGCATTGTGTCTTAAACCTAGAAAAACATGAAACAGGAGTTGCTATGAAGAAATTCGACTATTACAAGCCGGAGAGCTTAAAAGAGGCTTACAAGCTAATGGAGAAACTGAAAGGACAGGCTCTCTATGTTGCAGGAGGCACGGATGTAATTGTCCGCATTAAGCAGAAAGTGATCCAGCCTGATGCTCTGATATCCTTAAGGGGCGTGGATGAACTTAGGGGGGTAGAGGAAAATGGTGGACTGGTTCTTGGTGCAGGAACCCTCTTCAGGGAAATGGAGAGGCATGAATCTTTGGCAAGTAGATATACAGCATTGCACCAGGCCGTTTGTCTCCTGGCAAATCCTCAAATAAGAAATGTGGCTACCGTGGGAGGAAACCTGTGCAATGCAGCTCCTTCAGCCGATGCAGCGCCCCCTTTACTGGTATTGGAAGCTCAAGTGCAATTGGAAGGGCCTGGTGGATCAAGGAATGTGGCTCTAGAAGATTTTTTCACCGGCCCTGGCGAGACGTCAAAGGAAAGAGAAGAGATCATGACTCGCATAGTTATACCTGAACTTCCGGTGAATACAGGGACGGCATTTTTAAAGATCGGACGCGTCAGCCAAGATATCGCGATAGCCAATGCTGCTGCCCTTGTGACCATGGAAAACGGGGTGTGCAGGCGATGCAGGTTGGCAATGGGGGCTGTGGCACCTGTTCCGTTAAGGTTGAAGAGCATTGAAGAAAAGGTGGAAGGGCATCGGGTAGATGAGGATCTTTTGGAAGAAATTGGCAAGCTGGTATGCGAAGCAGTGAGCCCGATTAACGATGTCCGCTCTACCGCAGAGTACCGGAGAGAGGTATCAGGTGTCCTGATTAAGAGGGCAATCCGCAATGCGGTCACTTTGGCAGGTGTATAAATGTTTGGAGGTTAGCCCATGAAAAAGGTAATTAAGTTTACCCTGAACGGCAACAAAGTAACAGCAGAAGTGGAATCACACAAAATGCTCTTGGAGGTACTAAGAGAGGAGTTTGAATTGACCGGACCAAAGGAGGGATGCGGACAGGGCGAATGCGGGGCCTGCACCGTGATTGTTGATGGATATAATGTGGATTCATGCCTGTATCCCGCCCTTGAGGTTGATGGCAAAGAAGTCGTGACAGTGGAAGGATTGCTGGGGGAGGGAAACAAGTTACACCCTATACAGAAGGCCTTTGTGGAAAACGGTGGAGTCCAATGTGGTTTTTGTACCCCAGGAATGATCATGTCATCTTTGGCGCTGTTGAAGGAAAAAAAGGATCCTTCAGAGGATGAGATAAAAAGGGCCATATCTGGGAACCTATGTAGATGTACTGGCTATGTACAGATTGTTGAGTCAATAAAGAAGGCCGGCGAAATGATGTGACGGCCGATAAGATGCCACACACGATGTGATTCCCTTGAGCTAACTTGAGTTGGGCGGTGTAGAGTTCGACAACGGCGCTCTACTCAGGGACTAGCAAGTAAAGGAGGACGGAATGAACGAATTGCGTTTTGTAGGATCCAATACCCCGAGACCGGATGCCCCGGACAAGGTGGCAGGTCGGGCACTCTACATACATGACTTGAAGAGGCCAGGCATGCTGTATGGCAAGATCAAATATAGCGAGTATGCCCACGCAAGGATCAAGAACATAGATACAACGAAGGCTGAGAAACTCCCGGGTGTGCGGGCGGTGATCACGGGGTATAACACGCCTGAGATTAGGATTGGATTCATACGTGACAATTTTGCGCTTAAAAGGGGAAAGGTGCGGCAGTTCAGGGATGAAGTGGCTGCCGTAGCGGCAACTGATCCTGAGATAGCAGAGGAAGCGATTGAGCTCATTAAGGTCGAATACGAAGAGCTACCCGGTGTGTTTAGCCCTGAGGAAGCATTGCGTGAAGACGCACCTTTGATTCACGAAGAGGATCCAAGGGGAAGACCTAGGAAAGATAACATTGTACCCGTGCCGTGGCGTTTTGTCTCGGGGGATGTGGAACAAGCAAAGAAAAGTGCAAAATACATTGCAGAAGGGCATTATGAAACCCCCCTGATTCAACAGTCGTGCATGGGGACTGCTGGTTGCATTGCTGAATTTGACCTCCAGAACAATTTAACCATTTATACAAAGACGCAAATTCCCTTTCTAGCCCAAAACGATTTCAACAGGGCCCTGGCAGCTATGGGGTTAAGGGGAAAGAACACCCGCGTTATTGTCCCAACTCTGGGTGGATCATTCGGAACAGGGCTTGATACGCATGCATACGAGTATATTGCGATCCTTTTGGCTTACAAGACAGGCAGACCAGTAAAGATTGTACTCACTAGGGAGGAGGAGTTTATATCCTTGTCGCCCAGGCAACCTACTAAAACGGATATTGTTCAGGGATGTGATGAAAACGGCAAGTTGGTTTTCAGGGAGATAAGGATGGTACTTGATAATGGGGCATATACATCATGGGGTGCTACTACCCCGAGTGTCATGATGCTCCCCATTTCTTCCATGTACCGGGTCCCCAATGTCTATTACAAAACCACAATAGTCTATACTAACAACACCTTCTGCCAGGCCATGAGGGGCTATGGAAATCCACAAGCAACTTGGGCCATAGAGAGCAATTTGGATGATTTGGCTGAAGAGGCTGGAATAGATCCCTTTGAGTTTAGAATGATCAACCGAAATGTTCCCGATGACATTACACCCATGGGACTACATATTTCCACATGCGGGCACAAGGAATGCCTTGAAAGCGTGGCGGAGAAATTAAGGTGGAAGGAAAAGCGAGGTAAACAGAGAAAAGTGGCCCGCGGGGTAGGTATGGCATCACTGTTTCACGTAGGAGGGTCAGGCCGAGTGTATCGTTCAGACGGAACTGGTGTCATCATGAAGCTCGATGACTTTGGAAACGTTTCCGTCATAACAGGCGGTGTTGAAATGGGACAAGGCTTCAATGCAGCCCTGAGCCTTGTTGCTGCCGAAGCCCTCGGGGTGACGCCCGATAAGGTTACGGTTGTTACAGGGGATACAGCAACGTGTCCGTGGGATGTGGGTACCCATGCCAGCAGGGGAGCGTTTACGGCAGGCAACGCGGCAATCATGGCGGCCCAAAAGGTGAGACAAAAGGTATTTGAATTGGCCTCTGAGCACTTCATGCGCAGAGTCAAGAAGGATCTGGAAAGGAGAAAGAAAAAGGACCCAAATTTTGAAATACCCGATTTGGACTATGAAAGAGTATTGGATCCATCCGAATTTGATATGAAAGAAAACTATGTTTTTCTAAAGGAAGAGCCAGATAATCCGTTGTTGAGGGTGACACTGGAGGAGATCCTGAGAGCCGCTCATTTCAAGCAAGACGGCACCATGGTTGTCGCCGATGCATTTTATGATCCATGCAATGAAATGTTAG
The DNA here is from genome assembly GCA_003646995.1 of Deltaproteobacteria bacterium. The sequence continues at coordinate 15,646 of QMLZ01000018.1, forward strand.
ATCCCAAGACATGTCGAGGTAACATGTCAGCCACCTATATTTTCGGTACCCAGGGCGCTGAGGTAGAGGTGGATCTTGAGACAGGAAAGGTGAGGGTACTTCACTTCGTTGCAGCGCACGATGTGGGAAGGGTTTTGAGCCAGCAAACTATAAAGGGGCAGATCTACGGTGGAATTGTTCAAGGTTTGGGCTACGCACTTTGCGAGGAATACAAGACCCACAAGGGCCGCAATCTAAATCCGAACTTCCTGGACTATAAGATATTTTCAGCGCCGGACATAAATTTTCCAATAGACATAGAGTGCATAGAAACTATTGACCAAGAAGGTCCTTTTGGTGCGAAGGGAGTAGGAGAGCCAGGGCTTGTCCCAACAGCACCTGCCATCGCCAATGCCGTGTATGATGCGATAGGGGTGCGGATTCGGTCTTTGCCTATCACTCCCGAAAAGATACTTGCTGCACTCAAGAACAAGGGCTGAGGTGGCTTTCGCCCTTGGTACATTCTATTTTTACAAGCGCGGGGGCTATGTTAATTCGAATAATACATTGCCCTGGACATCTTAGGGGGGGGTGGATCCATGGGGACAAGACTAAGAAGTAAGAAGGTCGACAGGACACCTGGGTCAAGACAAACAAGCCCGCAGCATGCTCCCATTGAGATTGCACCCATAGGCGAATCACTTTCAACAGTGAGCGTGCCCGCCGAGTTGGAACCCATCTTCCTAAGGGCTCAGAGCTATGTGCGGAAGTACTTCAGGGAAAAGAAGGAAGTGCCCGGCAAGGCCCAAATAGAGGTTTCGGGTGAGCGATATATTTTGGTTCGGGCGGCGTCCATGTCCAAGGAATTTTTCGACCTGGTTACATCCTTATACCAGGACAGGGGAATTGAAGAGGCACGGCGCGTTGCTTCCGGTTTTCTCTTTGATATGGCTCACGCAATTGGCAAGGCAGATGCCAGAAGCTTTTATCTAAAAATGAACGTGTCAAAGCCGGTGGAAAAGCTCTCTGCCGGGCCAATTCATTTCGCCTACACTGGATGGGCGTTTGTAAAAATTTTACCGGATTCCCATCCCTCGCCGGACGAGAATTACCTTCTTATATATGATCATCCATTCTCATTTGAAGCAGATACGTGGTTCAAGAGCGGAGAGAAGTCGGATTTCCCGGTCTGCATTATGAACGCAGGGTATTCATCCGGGTGGTGCGAGGAAAGCTTTGGATTGCCGCTGGTGGCTGTGGAAATAGAATGCCAGGCAAAGGGAGATGAGCACTGCAGGTTTGTTATGGCACCGCCTTCACGGATCGAAGAATACTTAAGCAAGTATAGCCCACACAGATACGCGAGATCCAGGGGTGGCGAACCCATCGCTATTCCTGAATTTTTTCAAAGAAAACGGCTTGAAGAAGAGCTGATCAGGCATCGGGACCATCTGGGAGACTTAGTCAAAGAGAGGACAGAACGCCTTACCAGGATAAATGAGCGGCTACAGAGGGAGATAACGGTACGAGCGGAAGCTGAGAAGGCCCTGCAGAAAAGCGAAACTATGCTTAGGGCAATCTTTGATCAGACGTTTCAGTTTATCGCTGTACTCAAACTAGATGGAAGCGTTATAAAGGTGAACAAGACCGCCATGGACTTTGTTAATGCCAAGGAGGAAGAAATAAACGGCAGGCCGTTTTGGAAGACGCCTTGGTGGGCCCACTCGCCCAAGGAACAGGAGAGGCTCAAGAGGGCCATCAAGCAGGCCGCCACTGGAGAGCTCGTCAGGTTCGAGACTGAACACAGCCGGGCAGACGGTAAAAAAGTGAGCTTTGACTTTTCCGTTAAGCCGGTTAGAGATACCAATGGCAAGATCGCGCTTCTGATTGCAGAAGGTAGAGATATTACGGCCCTCAAAAGCGCTGTGGAGGATTTACGGGCTAGGGAGATGGAGCTTCAGGTGCAATCAAAGCGGCTGGAGGAAGCAAATGTGGCCCTCAAGGTACTGCTGAAGCAAATGGAGAACAAGAAGAGGGAAGATGAGGAAAGCGTGCTTTCAAATGTTAGACAACTGGTATTTCCTTATCTCCAAAGGCTGAAGAGTAGCAATCTGGACAGGGACCAAAGGATTTTGCTTGACATGATAGAAAACAACTTAGGCCACATCACGTCACCCATGGTTAGACGCCTTTCCTCCAGTGTGCTCAATCTCACCCCTATGGAGATTCGAATATCGCAGCTGGTAAGGGAAGGGCTTTCCAACAAAGAGATTGCTGAAGTGCTGGGGACTTCACTGAATACAGTGACAACCCACCGATATAAAATAAGAACGAAACTGGGCTTGAAGAACAAAGGCATCAACCTGAGATCGTATCTCATGTCTTTGGAGGAATAGTTATTTTTCCTCACTATTTTGTAATTGAAATAATAGTCTTGATCTAATATATTCTTTCCCTTACAAGGCTGTTTAGAAAGAAGAGGGTTGGTGCCTTGTTTTTCAATACATTTATCCCATTGGTGCGAATAGATATTTTCACCAAGGCAACTGAATAGTGGTGCCTGCGGAAGGGGAAAGGATTCCCCTTCCGTAATTTTTAGGCAGTAACCTGAGAGCCTTGGTTGAAAGGAGGGGGGGCGGAATGAGAGTCTTGGTAAGCGATAATCTTAGTAAGGTTGGTATAGAGATATTTGAGAATACCCCCGGGATTGACGTTGATGTGAACACCGGTCTCACGCCTGAGGAGCTCAAGTCGATCATTAAAGACTATGATGCACTTGTAATCAGGAGTGCCACGAAGGTGACAGCGGAGATTATCGCCGCAGCCGACAGGTTAAAGGTTATAGGCCGGGCAGGCATTGGACTCGACAATGTTGACATTCCTGCGGCTACCCAGCGCGGAATCGTGGTAATGAACACCCCGGAAGGGAATACCGTTACTACGGCAGAGCATACTATCGCCATGATGATGGCACTATCAAGGAATATACCTCAGGCTACCGCATCATTAAAGGCAGGAAGGTGGGAAAAGAAAAAGCTCCAGGGGAAAGAACTTTTTAACAAGACTCTGGGAATAATTGGGGCAGGTCATATAGGGAGAATAGTGGCGGACAGAGCAAAAGGCCTGAAGATGAAAGTAATCGTGTATGATCCCTATGTTAAGCCAGAGGTGCTGAGTGAGCTTGGAGCGGAAGGCGTGGACTTTGAAGAGCTCTTGCGGCGGTCCGACTACATTACGATTCATACGCCCAAAACACCTGAAACCACCAATCTCATAAAAAAGGAAACACTGGCCAAAATGAAAAAAGGTGCCATGCTGATCAACTGCGCGAGGGGAGGCATCGTTAACGAGGATGATCTTTATGATGCCTTAGCCTCCGGTCACCTTGCAGGAGCCGCCCTTGATGTTTTCTCAACAGAGCCGCCAGGTAAGATCAAGCTCATGGAACTTGACAACTTCATTTGTACGCCTCATCTTGGTGCTTCGACCAAGGAAGCGCAGGACAATGTGGCGAGGGATGTGGCCAACCAGATCGTGGCGTATTTGCTGGAGGGAACAGTCACCAATGCAGTTAACGTGCCGAGTATCAGCGGCGAACTGGTGAAGATACTGAGGCCTTTTGCGGTTTTGGCCGAGAAAATGGGTTTGCTCCAGGCTCAGTTGGCCGAAAACGCGATTCGAGAGATCGAAATCAAATATGCCGGGGGCGTTTCTCGCTATGATTCACGACCTCTTACCGCTGCATTGCTCAAGGGGATATTGACCCCGGCTCTGAAAGATGAAGTGAACTTCGTGAACGCACCGGTTATTGCATCGGAAAGAGGGATAAAGGTTGTGGAATCCAAGACAGAGACCTCTGAGAATTTTGCAAGTCTCGTGGTGACAAGAATAAAAACTTCTGACGGCGAGCACATTGTTTCGGGGACAGTGTTTGGTAAGAATATCCCAAGGATACTCAGGATAAATGATTTTTACTTGGAGGCCTTCCCGGAGGGGCACAACCTTCTTATAAAGAACAGGGACGTACCAGGGATCATTGGAGCTGTCACATCAACCTTGGGCAACAACGGATATAACATAAGTCGTATGCATGTGGGTCAGGATAAGGAAAAGGGTGAAAATGGTGTTTTTTTGGCCACTGACTCTCCTGTAACCGACGACGTATTGTCGCAGATTAAAAACATTCAGGATGTACTGTCGGTCAAGAGGATCGACCTTTAGTTTTGGGTTTAGGGCTGCCTGCATTGCAGGCATAGATACAAAACTAATTTTTATTAGAAGGAGGAGTCATGGAATCAAAAAAGATTGTACTGCCCGAATCAGAATTGCCGCGCCAATGGTACAACATCCTGCCAGACATGCCGACGCCATTAGAGCCGCCGCTCCACCCTGGAACCGGTCAGCCGGTAGGCCCCGAGGACCTGTCGCCCATTTTTCCTATGCCACTTATTGAGCAGGAGGTGAGCCAGGACAGATGGATTGATATTCCCGAAGAGGTCTTGGAGAAGTATCTCATCTGGAGGCCCACCCCGCTTTACAGGGCTTACAACCTGGAGAAGTATCTAGAAACCCCGGCAAAGATCTATTTCAAGAATGAAGGAGTGAGCCCCGCGGGCAGCCACAAACCCAACACGGCCCTTGCCCAGGCCTACTACAACAAGATCTCAGGAACCAAACGTATCACTACTGAAACCGGTGCCGGCCAATGGGGTAGCGCCCTTTCCTTCTGCTGCTCTCTGTTTGGTCTCGAATGCAAGGTTTTTATGGTGAAGGTGAGTTACAACCAAAAGCCATACCGAAGGATCATGATGGAGACATGGGGGGCAACATGCGTGGCAAGTCCAAGTGAAGAGACCGAAGCCGGGCGCAAGATCCTTGCCGAGAACCCTGACTCCCCTGGGAGCTTGGGAATCGCCATCAGCGAGGCAGTGGAAGCTGCAGTAATGGATGAGACCACCAAGTATTCCTTAGGTAGCGTTCTTAACCATGTAATGCTCCACCAGACCATAAACGGCCTGGAGACACAAAAGCAAATGGCTATTGCTGGAGACTATCCAGACGTGATCATAGGCTGTGCAGGAGGGGGAAGCAACTTTGCCGGCAATGCGTTGCCATTTGTAAGGGACAAGATCAATGGAAAAGACATTGACATCATAGGTGTTGAGCCCGCATCCTGTCCCACCATGACCAAGGGACCATTTGCATATGATTTCGGAGATACTGTGCAGATGACACCTCTGCTGCCGATGTATACCCTAGGTCACAGTTTTGTGCCGGAACCCATTCACGCAGGTGGCTTGAGATATCATGGTATGGCCCCGATAATCAGCCAATTGGTGTTGGATGGATTAATTAGGCCCGTTGCCGTTCCGCAGCTTGAGACCTTTAAAGCAGGGATCATTTTTGCGAGGACTGAAGGGTTCATCAGTGCTCCCGAGACGGACCACGCGATAGCCGTTGTTATACGGGAGGCATTAAAGGCAAAAGAGGAAGGCAAAGAGAAGGTAATCCTGTTTAATTGGAGCGGGCATGGTCTTGTGGATATGGCAGCTTATGAGGCATATCTCCACGGCAAGCTCGCTGATCACGAGTTGCCCGAGGAAGAAGTTCAAAGAGCGCTTAAGGATATTGAACCTCTTCCCAAGCCCAAACAAGCAACCAAGTAGTGAGTATACCTTTTTGAATATTATCAGTGCCGGAGGCCCATTCGGGCCCCCGGCCCTTCGCACTTGAGGAAAACATGGACAAGCCAATTAAACCCCCGGGAGATGATTTTAACATCAGGTGTCCCAGGTTGGGCCATCAGATCTTTTTTTCATATTGTGTTTCAGAAAATTACGGAGAGCCATGCTTCAAGATCATTGATTGCTGGCACCGTCACTTTGATGTTGAGACGTATCTACAAGAACATTTGAGTGCCGAGCAGTGGGATAAGCTGGTAAATCGCCCAGCTAAACCGAAGGTATTGTCACTCGTGGAGTTGATTGAACAGGCGAAAAAAAGGAAGAAAGAAGTGGAATGATGAAAAAACAAATATTATTGGGAAATGAGGCGATTGCGCTGGGATTACTGGAGGGAGGTTGCCAGATTCTCACTTCTTACCCGGGCACGCCAAGTTCAGAAATACTTCCCGGGGCAGTAAAGCTAATCAAGTCAGAGGGACTAAATACCTATACAGAATGGTCCACTAATGAAAAGGTCGCACTGGACAATGCCTTTGCAGCAGCCATAGCAGGCAAAAGAGCTGCATGTTGCATGAAACAAGTGGGTCTTAATGTAGCAGCTGACTCTTTGATGAGCGCAGCGTACCTAGGCACTGTGGGTGCGCTAGTTATAATTTCCTGCGATGACCCGGGCCCCCATTCCTCCCAAACCGAACAAGACAGCCGCCTGATGGCGCGGTTGGCTAAGGTACCGGTTTTAGACCCTTCCACTGCTGAGGAAGCAAGACTCATGGCGAAATTCGCTTTGGATCTTAGCGAAGAGTATAAGGTGCCTGTCGTACTGAGGCCGGCAATAAGGGTCTGTCATGCCAGACAAGATATAACTTGGGAAAAACTGCACAGCAATGACACCAGTGCCTCTTTTGAAAAGGATCCCACACATTGGGCAGCAACCCCACGGTTTCGTTATCTTCTCCATAAGGAGCTGAACAAGAAGCTACAGGAGATGTCACGTAGGTTTGACACTCTTAAGCAATTTAATTTCCATAACCTGCAAGAAGGTAAATCTTACAATTTGGGCATCATAGCAGGTGGGGTGCCGTATGCCGTTGTCAGGGATATATTGGCTGAAGAGGATAGAGATGATATTGCAGTGTTAAAGATAGGAACTCCTTACCCATTTCCTGAAAGACTTGCACAAGAATTTGTAAATGCATGTGAGAAGATTTTGGTGCTGGAGGAGACCGATACGGTTATTGAATACTTTCTAAGAGACAGGCAAAAGGTATTGGGAAGGCTCTCGGGCCATGTGCCACAAGAAGGGGAGTTGGTCCCTGATGTTATCTATGAGATTATCGACAAGACTTTTAAGGAAAGGGGTATGGAACCTTTGAGCGATCAGATGGACCGCTCGGCCATGGAGCTTGTTGGAAGCCTTGACCTGCCGGTGCGCAGGCCTACTTTATGCCCGGGTTGCCCCCATAGGGCATCGTTTTTCTCCATAAAAAAGGCCAAGCCCAAAGCGATCTTCACTTCCGATATCGGCTGTTACACACTTGGTCTTAATCTGGGAGGGGTGGACACATGCCTTGATATGGGTGCCGCCATAACCATGGCCTCGGGTTTTTATCATGCCTTTGCCCAGGACGGAATTGAGCAACCCGTGGTTGCGACCATAGGGGATTCCACATTTTACCACTCAGGGACAGCAGGGTTGCTAAACGCCGTGTATAATGGATCAAGATTTGTCCTTGTCATACTAGACAATGAGATAACCGCCATGACGGGTATGCAGCCAACGCCCGGCCTCGGCGTTAGGGCTGACGGGTCTAAGGGTAGACAGATAGCCCTGGAGCAGGTAGTTAGGGGCTGTGGAGTAGATTTTGTGGAGGTTGTGGATCCCTATGACATAAAAGCAATGACAAATGTTGTGAAAAAGGCTGCCCAGTACGTAGCAGAGCCGGAAGGAGGCATAGCTGTTATTATAGCACGGCACCCCTGCGTTATCGCCTATAGGTCTGAGGCCATTCCAGAGCCCAAACGCATAACCATTACGGAAGACTGTGTTGAATGTAACCTTTGCATAGAAAAATTTGAATGCCCCGCCCTTTACAGAGACGAAGAGCTTGGGCGCACGGCTGTAAATCCTGTTCTTTGCACTGGTTGCGGAGTTTGTATAGAAGTGTGTCCAAAAGGCGCCATTGTGGAGGCTTAGCAACTATATGGAAACAACAAACATTATTCTTTGCGGATTAGGTGGACAGGGTGTTCTGTTTATGACAAGAATATTGGCCGAGACCGCTATGCATAGGGGACAGAAGGTCGTTGGTGCCGAGACACATGGGATGGCTCAGAGAGGAGGGTCCGTAATTTCTCATCTGCGTCTTGGCGAGGCTGAAGGAAGTCTTATTAGGTCTGGTACAGCCCATTATCTTCTTGCCCTTGATGAGCATGAGGCGTATAGATATCTTCCATTTCTTGCAAAAGGAGGTAAGCTCTACGTTAATGTGGAGCCCGGCATGTTTCCAAGACCGGAGGTAGGTGCCCACATTAAATCCAATAAAATTGTTTATCGATGTGTTGCGGCTACCAAGATTGCCCTGGATCTGGGAGCACCCATGTCAACAAATCTTGCCCTTTTGGGCTATTTTGCGGGATTTGATGACGGCCCATTCTCTGGTAGAGAAATAAGACAGACCGTGGAAAGGGTCAGTCCAGAGCGGTTCAGGGAAATGAATTTAAAGGTATTTGATTCAAGTCTTGAAACCGGAGAGAGAACCTAGGAACAAGGAGGGTTGAATGAAAGAAAAAAGGATTCATAATTTCAACGCCGGCCCGGCGGCCTTACCGCTGCCCGTTCTGGAAGAGATAAGAGACGAATTTCTTAATTACAAAGGCTGTGGCATGTCAGTAACAGAGATAAGCCACAGGTCTAAGTGGTTTGAGGCAATTATCAACGAGGCCGTGGAAAGGACCAAGAGGCTGCTGGGGCTGGGAGACGATTTTCATGTTCTTTTTATTCAGGGGGGAGCAAGCCTCCAATTCTGCATGATACCCATGAACCTTGCTATGCCAGATAAACCGGTAGACTATATCAATACGGGTACCTGGTCCACTAAGGCGATAAAAGAGGCGCAGATCCAAGGTAAGGATGTTCGAGTGATTGCGTCGTCTGAAGATGCAAATTTTTCATACATTCCAAAAGATTTTCACATTGATGCCGATGCCTCTTACTTGCATTTCACTTCCAATAACACTATCAAAGGGACCCAATGGGCTAAGTTTCCTGATGCAGGCAGTGTCCCCCTTGTGTGTGACATGTCATCGGATATAATGAGCAGGCCTTTTGACCCCAAGCCCTTCGGCTTAATTTACGCCGGGGCGCAAAAGAATATAGGGCCTGCTGGGGCGGCCATGGTGATTGTTCGGAAGGATATGCTGGAAAGGGTGCCTGACACACTGCCCACAATGCTCAAGTACACAACCTTTGCTGAGAAAAATTCCCTCTTCAATACACCCCCGTGTTTCGTCATATATGTGGTGAGTCTTGTGCTTAAATGGCTTGAAGAAACTATAGGCGGCCTTGAAAAGATGGAGCAAATAAATAAACAGAAAGCGGATATGCTTTATAATCTCATTGACGGATCTGATTTTTACAAGGGAACAGCCGAAAGGGACAGCCGGTCCCTTATGAATGTGACTTTCCGCTTACCTAATGAAGAGCTGGAGGCGAAGTTTGTTCAAGATGCACTGGATCAAGGTCTGGGAGGACTTAAAGGCCATCGTTCAGTAGGTGGATGTAGGGCATCCATATATAATGCCGTTTCCTTGGAAGCGGTTACAGCCCTTGTTGATTTCATGAAGGAATTCGAAAGAAAGAACGGTTAATGTCTACTCTTGGCGCCGATGAGGGATCACCTCGCGGCGCCAATGAACTTTTGGGGGACATCCTTAAATAACTCCCGATCTCAAGGCCCCTTATCTTAGCCACCTTCTCCCCCTTTTCACGGCGTACCCAATGCCCAGTACGCTCAACCTAAGTCTTTTCGCA
>QMLZ01000019.1 GCA_003646995.1 Deltaproteobacteria bacterium
ACCCTATCTTGGTTCCTCATGTATTTTGAGGCAAAAATTATGTCACTGAGAATTATTTCATCAGGCTTGATGGTAAAACGCTTGTCTTTGTATGTGCCGCAAAAGGTGCACTTATTGTGAGAACACCCCAAGGTTACCTGCAAAAGTATACTAAATGCCTCGCTAGGGGGCCTGATACAGGTACCCTCGTAGTGCATGCCTTCGCTTTCAACTGCACAATCCATCATCCATCTAACCTCGGGATCTTATGACTACGTATATATAAATATAGGTTGCTAAAAAAAGATGTCAATTTCCTTGTAGTTTTACAGCCTTCATTTCCACGATTACATGTCCCCAGCCGCCACACGCCACTCCAACGTCAAAACAGCCTGTTCGGTTAAAAATCACCTCATTAGGGTCCCGCCCGTTCATCAGGTTTTCAAAAAAGGCATTAATAAGTACAGTCAGGTTGGGCATGAGAAACGAACATACCCGCTCGGGTGCCTCCCTAGTCAACAGATTCCCGGTGGAGTCAAACACGAGCTTTTGCCCCACCCTGTGTCCCGAGTGGCAACCTTTGGACTCCACTACCTCTGCCACAAGCCGGTACCTGCTGGCCTCAAGGGCATTTTCAAAAAGCTTTTGGTATTTGGGTTGCTCGGCAATTCTTTTGAACTCTTCTTCACTGAGGCCGAGGCGTTTCTTGATAATTTCTATCAACACTTGTTTTTCCATGGGCTATGATTTGGTCTTTTGTTCTTTTTTCTTGAGTTTTTTCTGCTGTCGTTTACTCAGGGCCTGTTTTTCTTCTTCGCTTTTCTTTTTCTTACCCTTTTCTTTTTTCGGGGCGGCAGCCTTTTGGGCTTTTCTGCGGGCCATTTCTTCGTTCTTTTTCTCTTTTGCTTCTATGGCGTTTAGCCTTGACTGGGTCTCTCTGATCTTAGCCCTGATTTTTCTTACAATCGGATCTTTCGCAACCCTTTGGGGATCCTTTCCTTCCTCTGAAAGAGTCTTGAGTCTTTCCTCAAGCCTGCCCTCCCAATAGCTTATTTGGTTTAGTCTGGCAGCTTTACTTTTAGAAGCCATTTCGTATGCTCCTTTCCTCTCAGGCGTTTTGTTTCGGCTTTCAATACCATAAAAACTACACTCATTACAACTGGATTGGCATTTTCACTTCCTTTTAATATGATAGACATGAAGTTTTACCTAAATGTAACAGGAGGAACCAGTGAAGGCGCGTTACATATCTCTTGAGCCCTTGATTCGGTGGATGGATGTTCCGAGGCCCCTTGACCTAGGGGCCCTTTTTGGCCGGGATGCGCCCGTGGAGCTTGAAATCGGCTTTGGCTCAGGGGATCACCTGGTGAGATCGGCATTGGACAACCCACACACTAATTTCATAGGGATGGAATTGGCATGGATCTCCATAAGAAATGCTCTCAGAAAGATAGCCCTCTCGGGAGTTTCAAATGTGCGCCTGATCCAGGGAGACGCCAGGGTATTGATGGGAAGGATATTTAAACAACAATCTCTGGATCACGTTTACTGCCTTTTTCCATGCCCTTGGCCCAAAAAGAGACATGCCAAGCACAGGCTATTTGATGTGTCTTTTCTGAAATTATTAAATAGCAGAGTCAAAATGGGTGGCGGCGCCCTGATAGTGACAGACCATAAAGATTATTATGAATGGATCCTGCAGCAAAGCGTTGATTGTGGATTTGAAGTGAATGCAGGGACTATTCCACCCTCTTTTGCCACAAAATATGAGAGGAAGTGGAGGGAGCAAGGCCAAACGGAATTTTTTCAAATCAAAATGCAAAAGCGAGATCATATGGATATTCCTTTAGAGGAGGAGGTCGCCTTGAAAACCCACACCCTGACAGATTTTTCTCCTGAGCAGTTCCGACCCATAAGCGGAAAAAATGGTATAGTGGTTGAGTTCAAGGAATCCATGTATGACCCCTTGAGGCAAAAGGCCATGGTAAGGGCCTTGGTAGCTGAAGGAGGGTTCGTACAGAATTTTTGGGTGGAGATAGTTAAGGAAGATAAGGTTTGGCGTATACGTCCGGCAAAGGGCTGTTCCGTGGTTCCTACCCTTGGTGTGCAAAGGGCCCTAGACCTGATATATGAATCTGCCAAGAAAGGTAAAAACTAACCGGACTCAAGCCCTGCTATGTAGCGCTTGATCAATTGATAGTCTTTTTCCGCGATCTCGCAAAACTTCACCCCCATGCCTGGGGGCTTGTCTGAGGATTCTCCTTCTCGCTTGCGTGCCCAAACAACTTCGCATTTTATTTGCAGGGGGTGGGAGATGCCTGGCAACTGGAGCTTCAATAAAAACTGGGTACCGGGTCTAAGAGGGTTTTCCGTCTTAATAAACAAACCGCCGGCACTAATGTTCCCGGTATAAGCGCGTATAAACGTGTCCCTGTCTTTGAACATGAGACTAAGGGCCTTGGGTATGCGCGCCTCAGATCTCATGGTGTAGTCACAGGCTCGGTCCAGCATTTTTTTGAACCGATGAGTAATAGCCACAAGTATTGACCTGAATTGATTGGACAGCTTGTTGAACTCTTCGTCCAGGAATTCACGATCAATTATTCCAAGAGTGGTTTCACCGAGTGCGCGGGCCGTGGCAGTTCTCCTGATGCCACCTATGAAGCCAAGCTCGCCAAAGACATCACCAGGCCTCAATATCTCTATAATATATTTCTCTCCCCCCACATTCTTAGATATCTCCACAGAGCCGGACAGTATAATGTAAACCCAATCCCCGGAACTTCCTTCCTTAAAAATTATCTGACCGTCCTGGTAAGTCTCCTCTATGGCGACATTGTACATGCTGCCTTGACCCTTCCCTATAGTTTCAGGCGAGGTACGCACAAGACCCCGTGGTACTTGCCGAACCTCTCATATTAAGAGTCGGGCCCATTGACAAAGAACTTTACAATAAAAAGGAACGAAGACGAATTCGTATCATAATTATATTGCCGCCGTGCCGAGCGTGTTGCCTTTTTCCATTACTAAGTCCAATATGTAGTCGTCCACGGCCTGTTCATAGTCGTCGAACCAATATGCCATGGGGTTGCGCCTCATTATCAAAAACCGCCCACTGTCCTCTTGCTTTGCAGCCCTGTGGTACTTGAAAAACATGAACTCTTGGGTTTTCCCGACTATCTCTAGTTTGCCGCTTTGGTGGGACATTACGTATCGGGCCCTCTTGGCCAGACCGGACACCCGAGCCTTTGCGGCCTCAAATATCTCATAGCCTTCTTCGATAGGCACGGCATAAGGCTTGTTTCCAACCGCGGGTCTGCATTGAAATACGTAGTAAGGGGGGATTCCGGCAAATGCCATGACTTGAAAGAGCTCTGCCAGGATCCCTGGATTGTCATTTACGCCCCGAATCAGTGGGCATTGATTGATGAGAATCGCCCCAGCAGATTGGAGCATCTCCACGGCCTTGGCAGCCTGGGGTGTAAACTCCTTGGGGTGGGTGAAATGCGCGACCAGGTATATTTTCCTGTGATTACGGGTAAACCGACTGATCATGGTGGTGAGTGAAGGGTCATCGAGAACTCTGAAAGGATTGAATGAAAGCAACTTGGTACCGATCCTGACAGCCCGCAGGTGGGGCACAGAAAACAGTCCCTCAATGTATGCTTCGAGCTTCTTAGTAGAAAGCATGAGTGGATCGCCACCTGTTAGGAGGACATTCGTGATTTCACTGTGGGATCTAATGTATTCTAACGCCGCACTAAAGTTTCGCAAGATGTCTGACTTTCGAACTAAAAATAGCCTTTTTCTGAAGCAGTACCTGCATATACCGCCGCAGACCTTGGTCACTAACAGTAAAGCGGTGGAAGGATACTTATGTTGAAGTCCGGGCAGGACAGTGTACTTTCCCTCATCTGAGGGGTCCAGATAACCCCAAGGTTCCAGTTCTTGGACTGAAGGAAAAATGAGCCTACGGACTGGGTCGTTTGGGTCTGCCCAGTTAATGAGTCCTAGATAGTACTCGTTGGACCTGAACATATATCTGTCAGTTACGCGTTTCAGCAAAGATTTTTCGTCTTGGGAAATGCAGGTTAACTTATCGATATTATTGATATATTTTATATTTGCCATGGGTCACCTCCCAACGCGAAATTTCCCCCTTTAGGTAATTCCCGGCAAAGGACCATGTATGGGGGATTGCTTCAAGCAGCAAAAATTGGCGGGACGAATTGGCTAGAAGAGCTATGGTGGCTCAAGCGATCTTGTCCTGGCAAGATGATACTTGAATTTAGTCTTTACTCGGTATGAGAAAGAGAACCAAAACATAAATTTAGTTTACATAATTTAACACCGCTTGTCAATTTAAAGAGATTTTGTGCTGTAATTTCAAAGCGTTAATATCAAATCATTTATGGTCAAAAATAGTCAAATCACCTTTTAGCACCCTTCATCCTCAACTATTATGGCCCCACCTTCCCCTGTCTCACCTTGGCTCGGAGAAGGAGAAGGGGTGGGCTGTTTTATCTCGGTAGCCGCTTTGGGATTAGCCCTTCTAGCAGTTATCACTCTGTCGGGGTTTATAGCGGCGATTATGATCCCAAGCACAATAAGAGCCAGGGCTGCACCAAGCTTTACCTTCTTATTCGTTTGAGGGAGATCTTCGGGGTCACCAAATTTGCCTTCCACCTTTTCCGCCAGCCAGTAAACCGCCAACGCCATGACACAAATGCCCAGTGCAATCAGGCCCGATTGAATATTCAGCACCTGTGAGAGGGTTACTGTACCCATGGATCCAGAGGAGTAAAAGTTTTCAAACAACGGGAAGAATTCCCCAAAAAGGAAGGACCCAATGATCATCCCGATTACGAATATCAAGCCGTCCAATTTACCAGAAACTGTTGCTACAACAGAGGTGGTTGGGCAGTAACCACCCATAACAAATCCCACGCCCAAGATGAGCCCGCCCACTATTTGCGGCCAGATATAAGTGGGCAGGATATAAACCCTTGCCATGTCGATCCACCCAAGTACAGAAAAATAAAGAAGGCCTAGAATACAGACTACAATAGCGGTGAACATGACCTTTAGTACGGCGAAATCCCTGAGATAAAAGATGGAGGTCAATTTCCTCGGATTTCCAAATCCGGCGCGCTCCAGCAAAAAGCCGAAGCAAAAACCTATTAATCCCGCGAGCTGAAGGCTGTATGCAAAATCGAATAAGCCGTATTTATATAAGGGGCCCATCATAACCACTCCTTTCTGAAGAAAACAGCAGTTGCATAAGCACCGGCAAATATGCAGAACATAAAAACCCAGCTACCAAAGGCCATTTCCGAGGCACCGGTCAGTGCCTGTCCGCTGGTGCACCCTCTGGCCAACCGGGCTGCGAACCCTGAAAGCATTCCTCCAAAGAGCGCAAGCCACAGCCTGGCAGATACCCCTATGGAAGGCCCTTTTGCCACTTGTCCTCTGATTCTTCTGGAAATAAAAGCCGAAAAAAGCCCGCCCAGCCCGGCTCCCAGGGTTAGGAAAACCAACCAGGCCATCAAGGGATGGTGAGGCCCTCCAAGGTACTTGGAAAAGTACGGGTTGGACTCTGCATGCCCAGGAGCTACAAGGTGTACTACTGCGGCGGCTATCCTTGCAAAGGTGGAGGATGAGCCAAGGCCTCTTCCCATAGTATAAAACGTAAATAATAAGACTAAACCCAGGAGCGCTCCAATCAAGTACGGGTTGGCATATCGTTCCCTGTCCATCTTAATGACCTCCTTTTCCCGAGCTGTTGGCCTAGGGTTTTGGAAACCAACCAAGGTGAACCGCACCCTGTTGGATTTAGAAAGAATATCAGGTGACGGTACATTGACACATTTTTTGGAAAAATTAAAGTCTTGAACGGGCCTGCCGCGGCCGGGTTCAAATTTTTGACTGGAATTTTATGTGGTAATCTGGTAAATATGCTTCAAGACAATTAAATCTGCAAACAAGCATCAGTATCTTCGGTTTCTGCCTCACCTAACTGATTATTAAAAAGGGGCAAATTGAAAGTGTTCAGATTCCTGGTTATATTAACCAGGGATTCTCGTAAATTGCGCCCTAGATTCTCTGTGTTGGGCTGGGGTTGAGCTAGGGAGAATGACATAGAGGAGAAACAAACTAGAAAGGCTCTTAATTGATTGAAAGAAATGAGGTGATTATTAATGGAGAAGGTTCCGTTTACGAGAGACGGGTTGGAAAATCTAAAACAAGAGTTGAATCGATTGGTGAATGTGGAAAGGCCTAAAAACATTCGAGCAATCGAAGAAGCCCGGAGCCATGGAGACATTAGCGAGAATGCCGAATACCACGCTGCAAAAGAACGGCAGTCATTCTTGGAAGGAAAGATCAATGAGTTGCAGGACGTGATTAATCGCTCGGAAGTTATAGAACCCGACGATGAGCCGGCGGACAGGGTGGTTTTTGGCCGTACTGTGGTCTTGTATGACGTGGAATCAGACAAGGAGGTAACGTACAAGCTTGTGGGGCCCTATGAGTCTGACCCGGAAAAAGGCAAGATCTCTGTTACTTCCCCATTGGGTCAGGCCCTGATTGGACGGGAAACAGGTGATGCGGTAAAGGTGAGGACCCCAAATGGGGTACAGGAATATGAGATATTGGAGATCAGGTGAGAAAATGAAACAGTGCATTGATCTGGACAAAAAAGTTACCATCACCTTCACGATGAAGACCTACCTGCCCGACGGGACGGTTGCAGAGCAGCCTAGGAGAACGTACACGTTTATTTACGGCGTTGAATCGCAAATCCCAAGCCTGGAAGAGGCACTTAAGGGAGCAATACCCGGAGAAAAGAAAACTATTGAAGTCCCCCCTGCAGAGCTGTATGGGGAGCATGATCCTTCTCTTATTAGGGAGATCCCAAAAGCAGGTCTCATAAGGCAAAGAGTAAAGCAGGGAAAGTACTACCGCCAGATGAAGAGAGGAAGCCTGGTTTCCTTTAAGGTTTTGGAGGTCAAGGGCGAGAGCGTTGTTGCCGACTTTAATCCTCCTACGGCGGGAATATCAGCCACAGTCGACCTTGAGGTAATCGCCGTGACAGATGCCACACAAAAGGAAATTAGTGCTGCCATGGAGGCGCAAACCAGAAGGCAGATTGGATGCGGGTAGTACAAGGGATGAGAACCACACGCATTTTTGTGCACGGACTCGATAGTAGCAACCAGGGCACAAAAGCCACATTTTTTCGACAACACTACCCTGATATGATCTTGCCCAATTTCCCCGGCTCATTAGAGGAAAGAATGGAGGCCTTGGAACGGGTCCTCCAGGGAAGGTCGAATATTATTTTGGTAGGTTCCAGCTTTGGTGGCCTAATGGGCACTTTGTTTGCACTGGACAATGAAGAACGGGTGAGAAGGTTGGTGCTCTTGGCACCGGCCCTTAACCTGGTGGAACCCGAGACCTACGAAGGTAGACTAATATCCGTTCCCACCTGGATTTACCACGGCACAGGCGATGAGGTCATTCCCATTGAGGTCATTAAGGATATCGGGGCAAAGCTATTTAAGAATCTCACATTTGTTGAATTGAATGACGATCACAATCTTCACTCGACCTTCAGGGACCTACCATGGGAAGAGCTTCTCTCTTAAATTGTTAAGGCTCCCTGTAACCTTGTGGCACAGGGTTTCCGTCCAAGTACACCCTTTTACCTTCGTCAAATGCAAACCGCCCTCTGGCTATTAGTTCTAGGGTGCGCGGGAAAATCTTCCAGTCACCCACCTGTTTCAGTCTTTCTTGGTGTTCGGCAACTACCGCTTCAAGGGTTTGGACATCTTCCTTGAGTTTGGCCAAGGGCATGGGAAGGCGCACAGGCAAAGGCTCGGAGACCATTAAGAGCGGCCCTGTATCCACTCCCTCATCTGTCCACAGTGTTGAGGCCCGGATTTCTCTCTCCCCCGCCAAGATGGCGTCCCGTACCGCATGATCCCCGGTATATTTTCTCTTTCCATCATGGGTTAAGATGGATAAGTCCGCCGGATGAACGTTCACGCATCCCTTGAGCGTTATGTAGCTCATGTATCCCCCAAGTGCAATCACATCAATGTCAAAGGCCTCAATCAGTCTTTGTGCAACTGAATCATACTCCTTGCGGGCTTTAAGCCCATCAGGTGTGAGGATACTTCTTTTCAGGCCTTTGAGCCTGTGGAACATCCTAATATCGTAGCTGAAATATGGGAGGCCATGTTCATAGGCTATGGTTTCCCCATTGCATGAACCATCGGAGCGGTCTGAAAAAATGAAGATGACCTCATAGGGCGGGGTCCCTTCCTTTTGCTTAAGCGCCATCTGGTGCTCGAGCAACCTCCTTATGTTGCTCCCCGAGCCTGACATAAACGCCGCTACGCGCATGGGTCGTCCCAGCTTTTGAGGATCAAAAATAGGTCTCAATGCCATACTATGACTTTAACTCCTCAAGCCATTAAGGCTTCTATTGGTTTTATGTGGTAAGGATCATTCTGTTCAATGGCCGCAAGAACACTGCCGCCACCGGTAAAATAATAGGTGTCTGCAGAATCAAGTCCCACCAGGTACTGCCTCGGTGCCAGGTTCTTGAGTTCCTGCAAGGTATCTCCCCCACCAAAAAGCTTTGTTGCGTCGTGGTTATCGAAGATGATCTGGTAAAGGCGGGCCGACCCCTCATGGAAAAAGGGCATGAGTCCCACCACGGCATTGACGAATATAGTTTTTGCACTAAGTATAGCTTCTTTAACGGATGGTAACTCAAAGCACTCAGGGGCTACATCAACTATGTAGTTGATCTTTCCGTTCTTTTTCATTTCTTCCAGGGAAATTTTTCTCCACTTTCCTTCCTCTCTGCCGTCTGTGATTTCAGATTCGACCATGTAAGGAAGTTCCAGGATCTTATTCTCTTTTTCGTCCATTTGGACCAGTTCCTTGGCCATATTAATCTCTTCTTCTGACACTCCCTGTATGTGGATGCCGTATTTAGCAGAAAGGTAGGTATTATATATCAGGCCTCCCAGGATTAAGTGGTCCACTTTCTTGTAAAGGGCCTTAAGGGGACCGATCTTGGTATCGTATTTTGCTCCTGCAATTACGGCCACATAGGGATGGGTAGGATTCAAAACCAGGTCTAGGTGGATAAGCTCTTTTTGGAGAAGAAAACCAGCATAGGAAGGGAGTTTCATGGCAATATCGTAAGTGGATACGTGGGCTTGCCATGAACCGAAGGCGTCGTTTACAAACAAATCAGCCAAGGAAGCGAGCTCATTGCAAAAGGCCTCCCTTTCCTCTCCCTTTGACTGTTCTCCCAGAAACCACCGAGTGTTGGGAAGATAGATCATCCCAATCGTTCCCTTTTTTAAGTCCTCAATCGCGGTGCGGACGGATTCATCAATGTGGACAATACCTTTGGTGCCCTCTGGAGCAAAAGCGGGTATGTGGATATCAATGGGCAACTTGTTACGGAGGTATTTGACTATTGGCTCTACAGAAAGACTATCGTCGCATCTAATCTCGCCCGTTTTCTTGTCTCTGGGCCGACCAACGTGGGTCATCAATATGGGTCTGCCACCCTTTTCCACTACCCCATAAAGGGTGCCCATGGTGGCCTCTATCCGATATGGATCCTTTATTTTCCCCTTCTTGACCACGTTGTGATCCACTCGCACCAATACGATCTTGTCTTTCATATCCGCATCCTGCATGAGGCGCAAGCGAGGGTGCAACTTGCTATTTTCCATTTCTACCCTCCCTCCTTTCTCCTTTGGCCTTGTAACCTTATTATTAGAGCGTATATGATTGTTTATCCCACTAAATATAATATTTTTCAACACCATGGAAAAATATCGAAAAATTCTTATCATCAGGCCCGGGGCTATTGGTGATACGTTGATGCTCTTGCCCAGTATCAAGATCCTCACACAGCACAGTCAGGTTTACGTGGCTGGTAGAAGACCTGGAATCAATTTCCTCTTCCCCCATACAAGCGAGTGCTTTGATATGGACGAATCCGCCTGGCACAAGCTTTTCCTCAGATCTCCGGCTCCAACCGGGCTGCCACCGAGCGGGGTGAATTTGGTCGCATGCTTTATTAATGACCCTAAGGGCATGATATGGCGTAATCTTAGATTTCATTATCCAGGTGCTGAGATTTTTGTCTTCCCGTCCTTGCCCGAGCAGTGCCTTAAGATGCATGTTGCCCAATATGTGGCCTACTGTCTACAGAGCTGCGGGGCTGGGATCGATAGCTATGAGGCGATTGAGCTTGCCTGCAAGAGTCCGCTACTCGTGGAAAAAGACCAGGGCCTGGTTAGGCAACACCTTATGTTGCACCCTGGTTCTGGATCCAGGAAGAAAAACTATCCCTTGTTCTTCTGGGTTGAGCTAATACAAAAAATAACACTGCGGTTTGAAGATTCAAGGATCAAAAAAATCGTACTGCTTGGGCCTGCTGAGCAGGATATAAAGCCTTATTTTTCAGATATTGCTAGCACCTGGGAATGGGAGATCGCTGATATCCCATCACCGGAGGCCTTGCTTGGCCTGATGCGTGAGACAGAAATATTTGTTGGTCACGATAGCGGAATGAGCCATCTTGCGGCGATGGTAGGGGCCCGTACCATCGTGTTGTTCAAGTCCACGGACCCTTCAATGTGGCGGCCTCTTGGCCCCAGGGTTGTAGTTATAAAGGAGGGAAAGAATGAGGAGAAGACCTTAGTCAGGGTTTTTGAGCAACTCAATTTGAATACCTTGCCAGCTGTTAGTAGATAGATTATAGTTTGATACAAAGTTAGGTGAACTTTTCTAAATTATATAAAAGGTTAATAAAGGAGGCTCGCTATGGAAAGGATTGAAATTATCGTGGCAAGAGAGATTCTGGATTCCCGGGGTAACCCCACTGTTGAGGTGGAAGTAGGGCTGAGTGATGGGGCATTTGGCCGGGCTGCCGTACCTTCAGGCGCTTCAACTGGGAAGCGCGAGGCAGTTGAGCTCAGGGACAAGAGAAAGAAGAGATACAATGGTAAGGGTGTGGAGGGAGCCGTCAAAAACGTCAATGAGGTTATTGCACCTGCCCTGCTGGGTATGGACGCGATGGACCAGAGGTTGGTGGACCAAACGATGATAGAGCTTGATGGGACCAAGAACAAGGGCAGGTTAGGTGCGAATGCCATTTTGGGTGTATCGCTTGCAGTGGCAAGGGCTGCGGCGGATTCAGCAGGGCTTCCTTTGTACAAGTATATTGGGGGGACAAATGCTTGTGTATTACCCATGCCGATGATGAATATTTTAAACGGTGGCCTCCATGCTGCCAACAATGTTGACCTGCAAGAATTCATGATAGTACCTAAGGGAGGAAAAACCTTCAAAGAGGCATTGAGAATTGGGGCCGAGGTGTTTCATGCCCTGGCTTCTGTGCTCAAAGAAAAGGGGCATTCCACTGCGGTAGGGGATGAAGGAGGTTTCGCCCCTAATTTGTCCAGTAATGAAGAAGCACTGGAGATGATATTGGTAGGAATTAAAAGGGCGGGATATAAGCCGGGGAAAGACGTGGTTTTGGCGCTGGATCCAGCTTCGTCATCTTTTTACAAAAACGGCAAGTATGTATTTTGGAAATCGGATCAATCTGTGCGAACAGGAGAGGAAATGATTGAGTATTACCAAAGCTTGGTAAAACGGTATCCCATTTTCTCTATTGAAGACGGATTGGCAGAAGAAGATTGGAAGAACTGGAAAAAGATGACAGAAAGGATGGGAGACAAGATCCAAATAGTGGGAGATGACCTCTTTGTTACAAATACCAAGCTCATAGCAAGGGGTATCAAGGAGGGCTCGGCCAATGCGGTCTTGATCAAGCTGAACCAGATCGGAACCCTCACCGAGACCCTTGAAGCCATAAACATGGCCCACAGAGCGGGGTGGAACGCTGTAGTATCCCATAGGTCTGGTGAGACAGAAGATACGTTTATCGCTGATCTTGTAGTAGCCGCAGGCACTGGACAAATTAAGACAGGTTCCCTTTGCCGGTCTGAGAGGATTTGCAAGTACAATCAGCTTCTCAGAATAGAGGAGGAGTTGGGTGACGCGGCGGTGTTCGGGTGGGAAGCCTGAACCGCTAACGATATAAAGCACTTGACATACTAAAATTTTCGTTGTTAAGATCGCGGCAGTTGCGTGGTTGTCGGGTAGGATCCGCTCGGAAGCAGCCTTACTGCCTCGCCAGAGCGACCGCCTGACTCTTTTAACCATGATAGATTCAAGAAAGGAGGTTGGCGCTTTGGCAGAGGGAGTAGTAAAATGGTTTAGTGCTGCGAAAGGCTATGGCTTTATTAAGCAAGAGGATGGCCAGGATCTTTTTGTTCACTTCTCCTCCATAAACATGCCTGGGTACAAGACACTCATGGAGGGTGATAGAGTGAGCTTTGAGGTTGAAGAGACTGACCGAGGGCCACAGGCAAAAAATGTTACAAAGCTATAGCTTTTTGACGTAGCAAGGCGAGAGGCAACCTGCCGAAGGTTGCCTTTTTGTTTTCGGTCAATAAGATTAGCTCAAGTTCATTGTAATGTTGGTGAGAGGCCAAGATCCCCCCACTCATATTGACATAGCGCAACGATCACTATTGCCGCTGTTTCTGCCCTGAGTATCCGACAACCTAAGCTTACGGGGACAAACCCTGCATTTGTGGCTTGCCTCAATTCAGCCCTCGAGAAGCCACCCTCGGGGCCCACTATTGCAGCAACGGTCTTCCTTGGGTGTTCATCGCGAAGAATCGACCTTAGCTCACGTGCACGTTCCTGCTCCCAGAGTATCAATTTGAAGACTTTATCGTCGCTAAACTTCGCGAGGATATCGGCAAAACTAGCGACCGGTTGGATCTCAGGTGGCTTGATTCTTCCTGACTGCTCTGTCGCGTTTTTGGCAATCTCATGCCAGTGTCTCAACTTGTTTTGTTCTCTCCTGTTGTCAAACTGGACTATGGTTCGTTGCGAGTGGAATGGAATGATGGTGCATACCCCTAGCTCAGTTGTTTTCTGGATCACTAGGTCCATATTCTTGGCCTTTAGGATGGCCTGACAAAGAATAACATCAACGGGAGGTTCTTTTGGGCCAGGCGCTGGTTGAAGAATCTCTATTTCTACGGTTGATGACTTGAGTGAAAGTATTTTGCCCCGGTAACAGGAGCCGTGGGGGTCAATGAGCAATAACTCATCACCGGGTTGCATTCTGAGAACCCGTATGATACGTTTTGCACTCTTCCCACCAATAGAAATTTTATCTGCGGACAATGGGATATGGTCAACAACGAAACGTCTCACCTTAATGCCCCCCTGCCTCTCCTCTTTTCAATATAATTGCAGCCCATTCCCCCATATTTTCTATTTTATTAAGGTTCAATCCCTCGGATTGAAATTCATGCACCACCTCTTTTACTTGATCTTTGAGAAGACCTGAAAGGATAAGGGTTCCACCGAAGGCAGTAACAGTTGAGAGTTTTTCCTTCAACTGCATAATGTCTTCATAGACAAGATTTGCGGTTACAACGCTGTAACTTTCTACTAGGTTTTCCAGTGGCTTGAGAGAAAAAACGATGATATGGTTCACATGGTTAAGTCTTGCATTTCGTTTGGCCCACCTCAGCGCTTCCGGATCTATGTCTATTGCCAAGATCCTGGTAGCGCCCAGAACCGCCGCATATATTGCCAGGATACCGCTTCCAGTACCCACATCTAACATGTCCCACTTTGGCTGGTGCTGGGCCACATCTTCCAAGGCCTGCAGGCACATTATAGTAGTGGGATGTTTCCCGGTTCCAAAGGCAGGGCCGGGATCCATGAACAGCACTTTCTCTGTTGTCGGCCCATTGGGTTTTTCCCAGGCAGGCACGATCGTGAGCTGGCTGCTGACCCTTTGTTGGCTAAAAAATTTTCTCCAGTTTTCGGCCCACCCCTGATTTTCAATGTGCTTCACTTGCATACGAGCCTCCCTTGAGCGAGGGAAGAAGCGGTGAACCTGGTGGATGTATCTGCTTATTGATTCGAGGGTATGTTTAGAGTCCTTGACCCCCGGGAAGTACGCTTTAATGAGCAGGCGATTTTCATCTGATAGTGCCGTGCCCGTGCAGTTCAGTTCAAACAAATAGGAAACAATGGCTTCATGAAGCTCGAGATCGGCTTCAATCCTCACCTCTATCCAATGTTCGCTTTTTGTGTTGCGATCCATTGGAGGGACACCTCGTCAGTGACAAAAATGCCCACCCCAAGGGCGGGCATTTGGTTCCCAGTCAAGTAAGGCCTTGTTTCAAGCCTTGATAAATTCATAGGAAAGTTGGCCGTTTGGGAGCTTTATTGCCTGGGTTTTCATTTCCATCCCTATCTTGAGTTCCTCTTCGGGCAGTTCTTTGTTTATTCGCCCGAATACCTTGTACTCTCCGTAATCGAGAAGGGCTATGCAATACGGCAGATCAGCCTCAAAGCCCAGCGGGGCGTACTGGAGTTGGCTGTAAGTTACCAGTTTTCCAGTACCGGATATCTCGAACCATTCCATGCTACTCTCAAGGCAGTGGCAGCAGTCTGCCCTAGGAGGGAAATATTTACGTCCACAGCCTTTACACTGCATGCCCATGACTTTCCCTTGTTCAAGAAATTCAACAAAGTCGTTGACCTTTGTTATGCCGGTAAAACTCACTATGCCAAACTTCTTAAATCTGTCGTCTATTTCCTTTTTTTTCTTAGCCATGCTCTACCTCCCCAGAATCGTCACATTGCCATACAACCCGACACCGCCAATATTGTGGACGAGACCTATTTCGGGGTCCTTTACCTGCATATCACCCGCCTCACCCCGCAACTGGAGCACAATGGTCCTTATTTGAGACCCACCGGTAGCACCCACGGGATGGCCCTTTGACAAAAGCCCGCCGTCAACATTTACTGGAATGCTGCCCTCTTTGTAAGTCTCTTTAGACCGAATGAGTTCTTTGCCCTCTCCAGGCTCGGCGAAGCCAAGATTCTCGTATGCCATTAGCTCGGCGATGGTGAAGCAGTCATGCACCTCGGCCACGTCTATGTCTTTTGGGCCTACTCCAGCCATCTCGTAAGCCTGTCTTGCGGCTTCCTGAGCCACGGTCAGTCCGGTAAAAAGGTCTCGGCCTGCCAAATTGACAGCAGTGGAGGCGGCGCCAAGGCCAAGTATCCACACCGGCTTATCACTGAGGGCTTTTGCCTTTTCCTCGTTGGCCACGATGACGCAGGAAGCGCCGTCGGCGTTCGCGCAGCAGTCGCCTACCCGCAATGGGCTGGCAACAGGACCGGACATGGGACTCTCGGGATCGGAAAACATTTCAAGGGTGACGGGTTTCCTATACACTGCCTTGTCGTTGATCTGCCCATATGTAGAAGATTTTACCCTGATAAGCGCGAGATCTTCAGGGGTTGTACCATACTTTTCCATGTGGGCCCTGGCATACATAGCATAGTATGCGGGCATCATGGTACCAAAAGGGCTTTCCCACTGGATATCCGCGCCCCTGCCCATCCTTTCCTGAGACTCTGCTGATGAGATTTCTGACATCTTTTGAAATCCAATAACTGCCACCACGTCATGAAGTCCGGATTTAACGAGAGAGTAAGCCACCCTCAGGCCCATGCTGCTGGAGGAGCAAAGGCTCTCCAGGTAACATGTCGGCTGCGGAATCAGGCCTAAGTATTCGGCAAATACCCCTGCCGGGGACCTCTGTTTGTCGTATTCAGGCGCAGAACAGACTATGGACGCGTCAATGTCTTTAACTGTCAATTGTGCGTCATTCATGGCTTCCTTAAAGCCTTCGAAGGCCAGCTCTCTTATCGAGCCCGGATAACCTCTTACAAAGGCGCTTTGCCCGACTCCTATGATCGCAACTTTTCCCATAAATAACCTCCGCTAATTCATTGCATTGCTGGATAACTCACTAACCAGTAATGGTCTACCTGGTATTTTAATTGCAATGCGAGTATAGGTAAATAAAAGGACGGGGTCAAGGAAAAGCAGGGAACTGTGGAATGGCCCAGTTGTCCAGAGCCCTGAAGTTGTTGCAGGTAGGCCACACTTGGCCCATGGCATAAAATAGGAGGAGGTGGGGGAATGAGCATTCGTTTTGTATACATCACGGCAAGTAGTGAAGAGGAAGCAGAACGTATTGGAAGAAAGATTGTGGAACATAGGCTTGCTGCATGTGCCAATATTGTCAAATCTATAAGATCTTTTTATTGGTGGGAAGGAGCCGTGCAGGAAGACAATGAAGCCGTTTTGATTCTCAAGACCAGGCAAGAACTCATGGAAGAGCTTATTGAAAAGGTAAGATCGCTCCATAGCTACGATGTTCCATGCATTGTCAGCCTCCGTGTCTTGGAGGGAAATCCGGAATTTCTGAAATGGGTTGAGGAGGAGACAGGGCTGCCCAAATAGAATGGACGCCTTGACGGACTGAGCTTTGTTTTTTATGGTAACGTTTTGGTTTTATTAAGTCTAATTCCGTTTATGCCCGTGTTCATTAAATCTCACTGTACAGGCCTCTTTGTTGGAAAGGCTGGCTTTGAAAGGGAATGGCAATGATAGAGGTGAAAAATCTTTCAAAGTTTTTCGGGCAAATCATCGCTGTAGATGATATCTCGTTCAATGTAGGCAGTGGAGAAGTACTTGGGTTCTTGGGCCCCAATGCAGCCGGTAAATCCACTACCATGCGTATGATAACAGGCTTCCTTCCCCCGACTCTGGGGACAGCCGTTATAGGGGGGTATGACATTGTCGAAGACCCCATCAAGGCAAGGAGGTTTATGGGGTATCTTCCTGAGAACGCACCGGTTTATGGTGATATGACAGTAAGCTCGTTTTTGCGCTTTTGCGCTGAAATAAGGGGATTCAAGGGACGAAATAAACAGAAGAAGGTCGAAGAAATTATTGAGAAATGCTTTTTGAGTGATGTGAAGTACCAAAGTATAAACACGTTATCCAAGGGGTACAAGCAAAGGGTCTGTTTTGCTCAAAGCATTATACATGACCCAAAGTACCTCATTATGGACGAACCTACCGATGGCCTGGATCCCAATCAGAAACACGAAGTGAGAACTATGATCAGAGAGATGGCAAGGGAAAAGACCATAGTGCTTTCCACGCACATCCTCGAAGAGGTGGATGCGGTCTGTACGAGGGTTGTCATAATCGCACGCGGAAAAATTGTGGCCGATGACACGCCTCAGGGCCTCAAGGCTAGGTCCCCGATTCATGGCACATTTCGGGTCAGAGTCGAGGCCCTGCCAGGTTGGAGTGACAAGGATTTAGATAGTCTGCGTCAGAGGCCCGGGGTCAAGGAGGTTGAACTCTTGTCTAAGAATGATAACCAATTAGATCTCAGAATCTACCCCTTGGATCAGCAGATAAATGCCCAACAAGTCATAGGAATCCTCACAGCGGCTAATCTCACGATTTCATCGCTGTCTCGAGAAGAAGGCAGGCTAGACAGCGTTTTCAGAATGATAACCACCTCCATCTGACTCTTAAAAGGAGCAGACAAAATGAGCTGGTTTTGGACAAACACAAGAGCTATTGCAAAAAGAGAGCTTGGGAGCTACTTTGGTTCTCCTGTTGCTTACGTTTTTACCATTATTTTCTTACTCCTTTGCGGATTTTTTACCTTCTCCGTGAGCCGTTTCTATGAGACAGGTCAGGCGGATCTAAGGACCTTTTTCGGATGGCTCCCATGGATATTCCTTTTTCTGGTGCCAGCGGTCGCCATGAGGTTGTGGGCTGATGAAAGACGAAGTGGAACATTAGAGCTCGTGTTGACCCTGCCTGTGACCTTGGCTCAGGCTGTTTTAGGGAAATTTATTGCTGCATGGATATTCGTTTCTTTCGGGCTTTCCTTAACATTTCCTTTTGTATTTACTGTGCTCTATTTGGGTAATCCGGATTTAGGAGCCATCGGGGCTGGGTACTTTGGGGCCTTTCTCATGGCAGGGGCCTATTTAAGCGTAGGAGCCATGACGTCCTCATTCACCAGGAATCAGGTAATAAGCTTCATAGTATCAGTGGTCATTTGCCTATTCTTTGTCTTGGTGGGATGGGCGCCCGTGACCGAGGCCCTTTCCGGTTGGGCACCCCTTTGGCTCATTGATATTGTTTCTGGCTTTAGTTTCATGACCCATTTTGCCTCACTTGCCAGAGGGGTAATAGATCTTCGAGATGTCGTATACTTTGTCTCGGTAATGGGATTCATGCTTTTTGCCAATGCTGTAATACTTCAATACAACCGCTCGATATAACAGGAGGTCTTGGCATGGCAGGAACGCCAAGGAAGGATTTGCAAAAAAGATTGACTTCCCTTGTGGGCCTGGTCATTGTGTTTCTAATTATAATCTTGATTAATGTACTTTTGTCCTTTGCGAATGTAAGATGGGACGTAACTGAAGAGCGTATCTATTCACTATCACCCGAAACTCAAAAAATTTTGGCCTCCGTTTCGGTTCCTGTCACTATTAAATTCTTTTACAGCAGAAGCAATAAGAACCTTCCAAATGAACTAAAGCTCTACGCGAGGAGGGTGAGGGAGTTCCTCACAGAGTACCAAAGGGCAGGGAAAGGGAAGATAAGAGTGCAGGACTTTGATCCTAGACCCGACACGGACGAGGAAGATTGGGCCCAGAGATACGGCCTTAAGCCGATTGAGCTGCGCTCAGGGGATAAGATCTATTGCGGCTTAGTTTTTGCCGCGGCCGATCAGGAGGAAGTGATCCCCTTTGTGGATCCGGCAAGAGAGGAACTACTCGAGTACGACATCACCAGAAATATTTCCAGGGTTCAAAGTGCTAAAAAAAAGACAATTGGAATCATGAGCACATTGCCGGTCTTTGGGGTGCCGACAAACAGGGCAACCCAGATGCCGTCTCCTCCTTGGCTGTTCGTGTCCGAACTTAAAAAGACATATAAGGTGAAGAACATCAGCATCTCGACGACTAAGATTGACGATGATGTGGACCTGTTAATCATAATTCATCCGAAAAACCTCGGGGAAAAGGCCCTGTATGCCATCGACCAGTTTGTGCTCTCAGGCAAAAATGCCATTGTATTCGTGGACCCTTACTGTATTATCGATAGACCACAGCGGGTCAGCGGGTTCGTGCCCCCGTCGTGGTCAAATCTTGAGAGGTTGTTCAAGGCCTGGGGAGTCAAAATGGATCCGTCAAAGGTGGTAGTGGACATGGATCAGCCTACAGCACTCAGGACCATGGATAACCGCATAATCAGAAATCCCCTATGGATTACAGCAAGGCACGAGACTTTTTCGAAAGTGGACGTGGTGACCTCTAAGCTTCACAAGTTGCTTTTTCCAATAGCGGGCGCCTTGGAGAAAGATGCTGGAAGCAAATACGGGTTTGAGCCACTTGTACAGACAAGTAAGGATGCAGCGCTCATTGAGTCTTTTAAGGCCAGTTTCGGGGTAGAAGCCATACGCAGGGAGTTTTCACGTGCGTCCCGGCCCTTTACTCTCATCGCCAGAATTACCGGCAAGTTTAAGACAGCCTTTCCATCGGGGCCACCCACGCAGAAAGACGGGAAGGGCAAGGCCAGCAAGGCTGGTGTGAAAGGAGCCCAAATAAGGGAGGCAAGCAAGGAATGCAACATAATAGCGGTGTGTGACGCTGACATGCTTGCAGACAAGTTCTATGTGCAAAAACAGAGCGTGCTTGGACTTGTTTTTACAAAGATGTTCAATGACAATCTCAATTTTGTCTCCAATGCCTGCGAGGTCCTTACAGGAAGTGATATTCTCATAGGGATACGTTCCAGGAGCAGGTATGAGAGGCCTTTTACGAAGGTACTTGAGCTTGAACGTCGTGCCCGGCAGCGGTGGTTATCAAAGGAGCAGGAACTTGCTAGACAGGCGGAGGAGACTAATCAAAAACTCAGGGAGTTAGAAAAGCAGAAGGACCCATCTCAAAAAGTGCTTATCAGCCCTGAGCAGAGAAGA
The DNA here is from genome assembly GCA_003646995.1 of Deltaproteobacteria bacterium. The sequence goes on from QMLZ01000019.1 coordinate 20,001, forward strand.
GAAATAGCCAAGTTCAGGGACAGACGTAGGAGGATTAATAAAGAGCTGAGGGAGGTGAGAAAAAACTTGAGGGCAGACATTGATACCCTTGGCATGAGGCTGAAAGCCATAAATATTTTCCTTATGCCTCTCTGTGTCGCGATCGCCGGGATTGTTTTCGCCTTTTATAGGAAGAGGAGGACTTGGCGCAAATGAAGATGAGAACGCTCATATCCCTAATATTTGTTTTGGCCACCTTTGCTTTGGCGGTTACTGTCCTCGTGCATAGGAGAGTACCTAGTGAGGAGCAATGTGCCCTGGGAAAAGAGCTTTTTAGGGATTTGGACGTGAATAGTATTGCCTGTATTACGATTCAGGGCCCGACAGAGCAGCTCGGCCTTGTAAAGGGGAAGGAGCGCTGGGGCGTGGTGCAACGGTATGGATATCCGGCAGATTTTGCCAAGATCAAGGAGCTGGTTACAAAAATAGTGGAGCTGAATGTGGGAAGGAGCTTTAGTGGGAACTCCGAGGTGTTGTCAAGGCTCCAATTAATTTCGCCACTTGGAAAAAAACGGGATCCCGAGGAGTGTGGAACATTGTTAATCTTTAAGGACAAGGAAGGGAATCAACTCGGGGGGATTATAATAGGAAAGGCACACAGAGCCGGGGAAGGACAAATAGGCTCGAGCGGCCAGTATGTTAGATTTCCTGATGACGACATGGTTTACCTGGTGGATAAAAGCTTCGCCTTTATGGAGACAGATCCTAAGGTTTGGCTTGCGAGGGAACTGCTAAAAGTAGAACCCGTGAAAATAAAGCGCATTTCCTGTTTTAAGGGGGACGGAAAAGCGGTTTATGTCTTGGAACGCAAAGCAAAGGGCAAGGATTTCGAGGCCACAGGAGTTCTCAAGGCAAAGGAGCTTGACAGGTCCAAGATAAGAAGGTTGGAAAGAGCTATTTCTTTCTTGACTTTGCTCGATGTGGCCGGCCGCAACCCGGATGTAAAGGGCCCTGGTACGGATGGCAAGGCATACGTGAGTTATGAGCTTTTTGATGGGACGGTTTATAAAATATTTCCTAGCAGGGTAAAGGTTAATGGTAAGGACGAATATCATTTGAGAATAAGAGTAGGGTATATTTCTTCAGGAAAGATGACACTTGGCGAAGACGTATCGGACAGATCTGGGATTACAGGGGCGGGAACAACGGCAGCCAGGTCAGAGGTTCAGGACAAGGCAAGGCAATTAAACGAACAACTGAGCCCTTGGGTCTTTGTGGTATCAAAATGGGTGGCAGATGCGTTTATCACGGACCCGGAGAGACTAGTGGGGAAAAAAGGTGCAAAGGAGTCCCAACCCCGTAAAAGTAAACCAACTCAGGGAAAAGGCTGATAAGCTACGTACCTGTCTTGCGAAGCTTGGATCAGTTGTTGTCGCCTTTTCCGGTGGTGTTGACAGTACCTTTTTGCTGGCAGTGGCGGAACAGACCCTTGGTAGCGACAACGTCTTAGCTGTTACTGCAACCTCACCTATTTACCCTTCTCGTGAAAGGCAGAAAGCCCAAGAGTTTACGAGGAGCAAAGGTATCAGGCACTTGATCGTTCCTACCAATGAAATGGAGGATCCTGCCTTTGTTTCAAATGGCCCGGATCGCTGTTATCATTGCAAGAGGCTTCTAATGAAGCAGCTTTCTGAAATTGCTGAGAGCAGTAAGTTTGCCCATATTGCCCACGGCGCAAACAAAGATGATTTGTCAGATTTTAGGCCGGGTTTTCGTGCGGCCCAAGAGGCGGGCGCGGTGGCACCCCTGGTGGATGCAGAACTTGGAAAGGACGAGATAAGATATTTGTCTAGGCAAATGTGCCTACCTACTTGGGATACCCCGTCCATAAGCTGTCTTGCGGCAAGGATTGCATATGGTGAGCTGATAACCCGGGAAAAGCTGGGCATGGTAGAGCAGGCTGAGGACCTTCTTTTTGAAATAGGGTTCAAGCAAGTGCGGGTACGCCATCATGGAACGGTTGCAAGAATAGAGGTCAGAACCGATGAGGTGGAGAAATTTTTTGCAAAGGATTTAAGAGATAGGGTCGTTTCGAGATTCAGGCAGATAGGGTTTAAACACATTTCTTTGGATTTAGAGGGGTATGTAAGCGGAAAGATGAACCGCGACCTAAAAGATTACACAGATAGCGTTTGACGCGAAATGGGTAAAGAGGGGTAGAAAAAATGGGGTATCCGTACTACTAAATGCGAATACCCCGCCATGGTGAACAAGGTGATTAAACAACCGTTACGTTGACTGCTGCGGGACCTTTTGTGCCCTGCTCGATGTCAAAGGTGACTCGGTCGCCTTCGCGCAAGGTCTTGAAACCGCTGCCGTTGATGCCGGTATGATGTACAAATACATCAGGACCGTCTTCCTGCTCGATGAATCCGTAACCCTTCTGGTCGCTAAACCACTTTACGATTCCATTTGCCATAGTGACACCCCCTTTCCTTCTGTGATTTTCCTGGTTCCAAACTTCAGGGGCCACTCTGTCAAATGGATCCTACCTGAGTACGAAACCACTCCCCGCCAGGGACTCCTCCCTAAACGGACCATTTCACAATAAACCCTTTTGTCAAAAAAGCAAGCTTTTTTCGTCTCAGCGGAGCAAAATATTTTTTTGGGGGATTTCAGACTAACATATAACGGCAGTGGTGGAAAAGGGCCTGAGAGTGTTGCTTGTATTCAGAAGATAACAGACTTCCGGCATTGATTTTCGGTGCCGTCCATGATGAAATAGAAAAAATATTGAATGACACCCAAGGCAGGCGTAACAGGCCGTCGTCTCTCGAAGGCCTGTGTTATGCAGCATTCTAGAATCCGCGCTTAAACGAAGAATGTGATCAACAAAACGGCACTTGAATGTTATTGTCACTTTGTGGTAATAAGTCCCAGAGAATTAAAACATAGGCGGTTTATTATGGGATACAAGATCGTGCTAAGGGATGCGTACAAAGGATATACGCTAGATCAAGATAAGCTCTTAACTCCTGAAGAGACTGTCAATCGGTTCAAGAAAAAATTGAAAGAAGTGGACCTTGACATACTGGAAAGGACCATAAGGATCGACCAGGGAAGACTTGACATCCCTGTCTACTTTAGTGTGTGCGGCAGCGATGCTCGCAAGGTCATTGGCACCAAGAAACAAATGGGTAAAGGCGGAACCCCTCAGCAGGCAGAGGCCAGCGCTGTGATGGAGCTTGCTGAAAGATTCAGCTTTTTTAGCTTTTGCAAGAACGAGGGCAACTTTTTTGTGGGTACCTATGATAGAGTTAAAGACAAGGCATTGCCCTTTGAAAAGATCGCGAAGTCAGTTCATGACAATTCCTCGGATATAGAAATTGCTGAAAAGGTATTTTCCAGCGTTCCGCTCAAATGGACCTGGGGATACAACCTCACCGCACAGGAACCTGTTTTGATTCCTTTTGACTGGTTTTACGCGATAAACGAGTTCAATGGACCATCCGCGGGCAACTGTGTCGAAGAAGCCATACTTCAAGGGATTTGCGAGGTTGTGGAAAGGCACGTGTCATCACTTGTGAGCAGAAACAGGCTCGCGGTTGCCGGTATAGATCTATCTTCGTGTACTAGCGGTGTGGCCCGAGATCTAATAGGGAAATATGAGAAGGCCGGGATAAGGTTGTTTGCCAATGACTTCACCCTTGATACGGGAATTCCCTCTGTAGGCGTTTTGGCATATGATCCGTCGACGTTTCCAGAGCGCAGTGAAATAGTTTGGACCGCTGGCACAACCCCGAGCCCTGAGAAGGCCTTGATAAGAGCCCTTACTGAGGTGGCACAACTGGCCGGGGATTTTGATACTGTATCCAAATATGTGGCAAGCGGTTTGCCGAAGTTACAGAGTCTGGAAGAGGCCGGTTTTGTCACCCATCCGCGGCAAACCGTGAATATTAATGACCTTTCTGACCTTTCAAATGAAAATATAAGGGTAGAAATAGAGAATTGCGTAAACGCCCTGAGTAGGATTGAGCTGGAAGTGATCGAGATAGACGTGACGCATCCACTTTTGGGCATACCCTCCTTTTACACAATAATCCCAGGTGCCCATTTTCGTGAAAGAGCGGCTGGCACTAGCGTGGGAATGTTTAGCGCTAAATTGGTCGCGGAATCCTCTGACAAACACTGGGCGATTTCTCGTTTAAAATGGATGAAAACCTTGATGCCCAAGAGATATTATATTTATTTTTATCTGGGTCTTTGTCACATGTCTATTTGTGAATACCGCGAGGCAGTAACATACTTTGAAGAATCATTGGCCCTTGAGCCGACCAAGGAAGACGTTGCTACCATATATTCCTACATGGGCGTGGCATTAAAAGAGATGGGAGAGTTTAAAAAAGCCCTTAAAGCCTTGGAAGAGGCTGAGCATGCTGATTCTAGCAGGACGGATGTATATAACCTTATGGGTTTTTGTTATTTCATGCTGAAGGAGCATGAAAAGGCAATCTCCTGTTTTCATAAAGTCCTGGAGCTTGATCCAACCTCGGCTATAGATTACGCAAATATCGGTTCCAATTACAGGGAACTGGGCCGAATGGAGGAGGCTATTCAATATTACCAGCTAGCCCTCGAACTTGATCCCACCATTGAATTTGCAAGGGCAAATCTGCAAAAGCTGATTAATCAGGCCAAGGATGATCGCCCATAGTACTTGCCTTGATAATTCACACCCAGACGGCCTGCAACTCGGTTCAATCAGGCTTTCTTGACATTTGTCTTGGAGTGATTATGTTTCTTGGTGCCGATTTTTGCCCGAGCCGAGCCCCGGGACGCCAGTAATTCATCGATATTCATCCCTATCTCCGAAAGGAAAATAAAATATTTGAAATTCTTCCGTTTCTGTGCTTTGTAATGATCTTTGTGACTAACAATATCAGAGTCTTATTAGGCAAAATGCAGGATCTGAATTTGGATTGTCCCCACAGGCTCACATACAGCCTTGGTGAGGAAGTACATTGCTGGCGAAAGGAGGAAGTAGTTGATGGATAGAATAAGGATCGCCATTGCAGGGCTTGGTAATTGTGCCAGTGCTCTGATACAGGGGATCGAATATTACAGGCACAAGTCG
>QMLZ01000020.1 GCA_003646995.1 Deltaproteobacteria bacterium
CATTCTCTTAGCAACCTTGTCCAGTTTTAGCACAACAATGTCTTTGAGTATCTCGGGGCCCAGGGTGTAGAAGGGCACCACTGTCATTCGAGCGAGCAGTGCTGGCTTAAAGTGATCGCTCAATATGGGCCTTATGGCTGCCATAAGGGTCTCCAAAGGGGGCCGTTCGTCTCCTGAGCACATTTCTGTGATAACATCTGTTGCGAGGTTACTGGTGAGGAATAAGACGGTATTCTTGAAGTCAATAATCCTTCCTTCACCGTCAGAGAGCGTTCCTTTGTCAAATACCTGGTAAAAGAGGTTCATTACTTCAAGGTGGGCCTTTTCCACTTCGTCGAGAAGCACCACGGAATATGGTCTTTGGCGCACTCCTTCGGTCAGAACTCCTCCTTCTCCATACCCTACATAGCCAGGTGGCGATCCAATGAGGCGACTCACTGTATGGCTTTCCTGAAACTCACTCATCTTTATGGTAACCATGAACCGTTCTCCGCCGAAGAGAAGATCGGCCACGGCCAAGGCCGTTTCTGTTTTTCCAACACCACTTGGGCCGACCAGTAGGAACACACCCAAGGGTTGAGATGGGTCCTTGAGGCCAGCCTTGCCGGCCCTTATGACTTGCGAGATAGTTTCTATGGCTTCATCCTGGCCCTTAATTCGCTCCTTGAGGTTGGTTTCCAGGTTGATGATGTTGCTTGCCTCGTCCCTCATCACTTTGCCGAGCGGAATCCCCGTCCAATCTGAAACTACCTTGGCAACAACGTCAGGATCCACTTCTATGCGGACAAGGGGGTTGTCGCCCTGTATTGATTCCAATTGCTTCTTGATATCTTCGATCTGTTTTTTAAGCTTTTCCTTTGGTGATGGCTTTGCTTCAGAGCCTTCTTCGTAAAGGGATTTTCTAAGCCCTATCAGCTGTTGAGCAAGCTCCTTTTCTTTGAGCCAGCGATCTCTGAGCTCTTCCAGTTCACTGTTAAGATTGTCGAGTTGTGTAATTATTTCCGTCATTCTTTCCTGATCTATTTCAATTCCATGGAGTTGGTCCCTTTCCAGTGCCTTCTTTTCTCTTTCCAGTGCCTGCACGGTTCTTTCCTTGTCCTCGATGATGTCAGGCTTGGCTGTCAGTAAGATCTTAACTCGAGCGGCACTGGTATCCAGTAGGTCCACTGCTTTGTCGGGAAGCTGCCGACCTGATATGTAACGACTGGATAGCTCGGCTGCAGCTTCTATGGCGTCGTCACGAACCACTACGCCATGGGCCTCCTCATACTTTTCCTTCAAGCCTCTGAGAATGAGAGTGGCTGTCTCAACAGAGGGTTCCTCCAGCTTTACAAGTTGGAAGCGGCGCGCAAGGGCGGCGTCCTTTTCAAAGTATTTTTTGTACTCCGACCATGTGGTCGCCGCCACAGTTCTGAGCTCCCCTCGAGCAAGGGCCGGTTTCAGAAGGTTGGCCGCATCACTGCCCCCGGCGGAGCCTCCTGCTCCTATCAGAGTATGGGCCTCGTCAATGAAAAGGATAGTGGGCTTTGGTGATGCCTTGATTTCGTTTATGACAGATTTAAGGCGGTTTTCGAATTCACCTTTGACACCCGCTCCCGCCTGCAGCAAACCCATATCGAGCCCCAGGATGGATACGTCCCTCAGGATATCAGGCACATCTCCTTCTACGACTCGTAATGCAAGGCCTTCTACGACTGCTGTTTTACCGACGCCAGCTTCGCCTACCACAATAGGATTATTTTTCCTACGACGGGCAAGGATATCAACCATTTGACGTATTTCCCTATCTCGGCCAAACACAGGGTCTATTTCCCCTGCCCTGGCCTTTTCTGTAAAGTCAACGCAGAACCTCGCAAGCGCTGTTCCCTCGCCTGCGGGTGCCTCCTCTGGGGCAGCGGTGCGCTCCTCGGCGGTGGGTTCTTCAATGGAGTTCTTTACAATGGCACCGAACTGGGCGAGAAGAGATTCCCGGCTTATGGAGGAGAACAGGTCAACATATGCACCCATGGCAAACTGCGTAGGCTTGTTCAGAAACGCTGCCAAAAGAGCACCGGAACGAATTCTATTTTCTCCTAGATCCACGGAGCTGACCAACCATGCTTCCTGAAACAATTCCATGAGCAAAGGCGAAAACACGGGCTTGGCCGCGTTACCGGTCCGAAAGTCCTCGATCGTTTGATCTATAGCCTTTTGCACCCTGCCGGGGTCCAAATCAAATTGGCGGAAGATCAATGGCAGGTCTGACTGAGGTTCTTCCAGAAGCTTGGTAAGAAGATGTTCAATTGTGACCTCATAGTGGGTGCGTGACACACACAGACCTGCTGCTGCCTCAAGGGACTTTGTACAATAGGTATTCAATCTGTTAAGCAGGGCCTTAATGTCTACACTGACCATTTTTCGCTCCCTTCATCATAAAGTTGATAAACGTTTTATTTTTACCCCGTGCTGCCCCACATTACACTAAGCTGTTTGTTATACGGGCAACTCATGGCTCCCTCAAGGGTTCGAAGATTACTCTCCCTTCCTCTTGGAGTCTATCGGTAAAAAGCCAGGTGTTCCACCCTAACATTGCGCTTTCAGGGTCCCCGAGCCTCGCAGATGACACCTGGCCAGCCGACACAAGGAGCTCCATATCGTACTCCAAGGCAGTGGAAACGTAAAAGTCAGTCAAAAACACCAAGAGTGAATGCTTGTCCTGTCCGGGCAAGAGAGCCTGGAACTGGTCTTTGGAAAGGGGGCCGATTTTCAAGCGGAATTTGCCAGATCTGTCGGGAAGTTCTTCGCCGATAAATGCATCCACACCCAAGGTACTGCCAGACACCCCGAGACGGCACTGCTGGTCTAGGGGTATACGGGCCATTCTGGCAACACAAGGCAGAACCTCGATCCTTGTGCCTTCAAGTGCGTCGGACAGCATGGTCTTAAGGCCAAGGGCTGAGCGGGGATACTGGGTAACAAGACCCAAGTATCTCAGTAGACGATGTTCTTCGGGAATCTGTTTCCTGAGAATCTCGCTACTTAACCCCAAAAGGCAGAAAAGCCTTTCGATGTGAGATGGGTTCTGTTCTTCTGTAACCTTTAGGTAGAGCCGGTATTTTGTCCAACATGAATAAAGGTGCTCGTAAAGTCTCTGATTAAATATATCAATAAAATCCCGTGTGACCGATTCATCCTCTGCGGCTTCCTGCAAGAGGTCTTCGGTATAAAACGTGGGCAGGGGCGAAGAAGAACCATAGAGCCCCAAAAACGTTGCTGTTACCACGTAGGCATGGTTATCTTGCGAGGGCTGATCAATGGAGGAGACATCGGCAGGGGGAAAACCTAAAGATAGCTCAGGATGGACTTTTATTTTTCGGGCCCCTGAATTATCACTCTGCCCTTGCTCCTTCTCTTTTTCTACCAAGGGTAACAATCGTAACACTTGAAAAAATGAGAAGGAATGCGGTTCTCTAAGAAGTTGCTTTTTTAGAGCAACGGACGGTCTCCAAGTCTCGCTGGCCATTGGTAGAGCTCTCCTTTACTGGTTTCTTCAATGGCGAGTTGAGTAAATGAGTTTAAGGCCGCGTAGCCCCCAAGGAACCTGTCCAGGACCGACCCGAAAAGATACATGTCACCGTCGCCTGCAAAGTGATCGGAGCGCATTCTTATTCTTATCTCCTGACCCCTCATGAGTATCCCGTTGACTATTCTGTCCGTCGCATTTGCATCTACCCTCTCAATAGATGATATTCGCTTTTGATTCGCGAGCACAGCCGGTCTATCACGCCCTTCAGTGAATACATACAGCTGCAAAAGTGATTTCAGGTTCTCAGCGCTACTGAGAGACAGGTAGTTCAGGGCTAGGTGGCCAAGCAACTGCCATAGAAGGTTTGACCCCAAAGGCGGCAGAATATTCGCAGTCATGGGCCTGATATTACCAAAGGTGGCGAATTCCGGGGAGCTGCTCGTCGGCTCACAGATGTCGCCCAGCTGCAAACCCTCAGGCAGCGCCCCATTTGTGCACAACAGTGATATGGAGAGAGTTTCCAATGATGGTGAGCCTGCACTTGGAGGATAAGCTACAGAGAGATACACATCCACACCTCTTTTTACCGGTGTTCTCTTATGCTTGACATGATAGACCGGGGTGTCGTCTTTTTCCGTGGTAAATAGATCAAAAGGGCGGTATATCCTTTCCTCTGCTGTACCTTGGACATAGCCAACAACCCTCTCTACCGAGTAAACCTGATAGTGCGAGGAGTTGGTGGCTGCCGGGTTTACCAGGTAATCGGTTTTCTTGTGATCCAGCCTTATGGGATCCGCCTCGTGCGGAAAAATATTTACCACGGGTGTGGCAAAAAGCTGAAAACTGTCTTTTCTGACCCGGGGCAGTGTTGAGGGACTTTGATCCAGTTGGAAAAATATTTCGAATTTTTCCCCTTCACCTCTTTGAGGCCACTTGTCCCAGCCGCGGATTTCCAAGAAGAGGTATTTTTCAGGTAGGATAAAATACTCTTGGAAAAGACGGTATCCTGGGAATGAATTTGAAGGGTAAGGAAGCAAACCTTCATCCTCAGAGAATCCGATGGGATGTATTGCGTCATTTCCCAAGGTAACGGCTTGTCCGTTTTCCAATGGACGAAAAACTATTTCCCTGACATTTTTGTTGAGCAGCATGTAAAGGTTAGAGGCGTTGGCGTAATCATCGGACAAGTACAGTCTTAGGGAAGAAGGTCTCCAGTCGGAAAGCTTCATTCCCCGAAGTTGGAAGATGAGGGCAATCCCCGGTGGTGCGCCGGGCCTTTCAACTATTTTCGCGTCAATCAATTCCAGAGGGTGTAACTCCACCGGGTAGCAGGTCCTGAAGGTGCAAGATGTGCCCTCAATGGAGACGGATGCGAGGTAGGTCCCGGGTGGAACCTCAATCGGTTGTTTCAACGTTGGTTTGGGACTGAATGCTACTATTGATGTGCAGGGGACCGGCCTAAGGTAATGCGGCCAGATAAGTTGCATCAATTCGTGGACGAGTTCAGGGAACTCATCGTCGAGCTTTTCACGGAGCAGCGCGGTAAGAAAGGCCACGCCTTCAAGGAGGCGTTCTACATCAGGGTCAACGCTGGGTCCGCTTAACATCGGGGCGAGGGCAGGATGTTCCTTCGCAAACGCTACCGCCAAGTCCTTTAGGTATCCAAGTTCTTCCTGAAAATAGCGACTGAACATTGTAAATCAGGCTGTCCCTTCCCTTGTTGGCCACGGCAGCGAAGGCAATAAGTTCAGGTTTCAGTGCGTACCGACACTACCCGCGAAGTTTTATTTTGCCCTCGCTGTCCACTATGCTTTCAAACATTACAGGAAGATTTATCTCATCCGTAGCAATCTTGGCTATTATCTGGAACCGGAGGGTCAATACGTCTTCTTCCTGGGGAAGAAAATTGACCCGAACCGCCTTCAGTCGCGGTTCATACCTGAGGATTGTGTTACGGATGGCCCTTTCTATTCCCCGCAATGAATCTGGGTAATTATTGGCAAATTCCGTAAAATCCGGGATCCCAAAATCTTCGGCTATAGGTACTGTGCCATGCCGTGTATTCAGGATCTTCTGCAGGTGGTTCAGAACCGAATCAGTAAGGCGTTTCGGGTCTTGTTTTGCCCTGCGTTCGGGGTGTTTTTTCCAATTCCGAATACGCTCGAGCAGTCTTTCCTCCCGCATTTTTTAATGTCTCTTATTTAGGTACGGTCCAAGAATCTTCTGCTTCAATTCCATCAGGTTCCCAGGTCCAAACGATCTTTGAGTAGGTGAAGGAGACCTCCTCCATATGTTTGAACGGTTCATTGCTCGGCAGAAAGGTCTCCGGCATATAGGGTTTCATGTCGACAATTATAGCATCTTCCAATTTTGTAGTGAAATAGTGCTCTTCTGCCCCAGTGGGGTCAATTCGGTACCACTTTATGGTAACATTAGAAAACTGCTCCCCTGTACACAAGGCCTGATACAGCTTGGGTGAGGCCTTGTCGAATTCCTTCAAGATAGTGAGCGGCTCATGAACCCGTTTGCCTGTCGGTAAACCTGAATGGGTGTCACGTGGAATATGAAGTTTGTGATTCATGGCATAGATCAGGATAGTCCCTTCTCTACCCTGCATGTCACAAGAACCTTCTATTTTTCCTTGGTTCTTCCCTTCCAGTTCCATGTGTGCTGGCATTGGCATAGCTGTTTCCTCCTTTCTTCTTTTGATGGCTGTAGTCTTTCTAGTTTAGCGCTATTCCTTGTCTAACTTTCCCACGAGAGAAAGGGTAAAAAAGGCTCCCATGTACTTAAAGTGGGGCCTCACTTTCAGGCCTACCCGGTACCAGCCGGGTTCGCCTTCGACGTCTTCCACTGTGACTTGAGCTTGTCGCAAAGGTCTGCGGCTGCGCACGTTGGGCAGTGGATTGTCCATGTCGGCAACATACTGCCTTATCCAGTTATTCAGTTCTCGTTCAAGGTCAACTCGTTCCTTCCAGGTACCAATATTTTCCCTCTGGATGACCTTGAGGTAATGCGCAAGACGATTGATGACAAACATGTAAGGAAGTTGTAAACCCAGCTTATAGTTTAGTTCTGCCTCTTTACCCTCCTTACTTTGCCCAAAGTACTTGGGCTTCTGACAAGAGTTGGCAGAGAAAAAGGCTGCATTGTCGCTTCCCTTTCGCATGGTCAGCGCTATGAATCCCTCTTCTGCAAGCTCAAATTCCCTGCGCTCGGAGATAAGAACCTCTGTAGGGATTTTCGTCTGAATGGCGCCCATGGCCTCATACTGGTGAAGGGGAAGGTCTTCAACAGCGCCACCTCCCATAGGTCCTATGATGTTGGCGCACCAACGGTATTTGGCAAAGCTGTCCGTGAGCCGGGTAGCAAAGGCAAAGGCCGTATTTCCCCATAGATAGTGCTCATGGTCACCAGAAACGTCTTCTTGGTAATTGAATGCCTTGACTGGTTGGGTATCAGGTCCGTAAGGCAAGCGCAGGAGAAATCTGGGCAATGTTAGGCCAACATAACGCGCGTCCTCTGATTCCCGGAAGGCCTGCCACTTGGTGTACTGCGGGCCTTCAAAGATGGACTTGAGATCCTTAAGGTTGGGAAGTCCTTGGAAGTTGTCCAGTCCAAAGAATTGAGGACCTGCTGCAGCAATAAAAGGTGCGTGCGCCATAGATGCAACGCTTGCGATGTATTGTAACAGCTTGATGTCTTGGGGCCCGGGTCCGAATTCATAGTTACCAATCATTGCCGCATAGGGCTGTCCACCAAATTGGCCGTATTCTGCGGTGTAAACTATTTTGTATAGGCCCGATTTGACAACCTCCGGGGAGTCCTCAAAGTCCTCAAGCAAATCATCCTTACTTACATTAAGCAATTCGATCTTGATATTTTCCCTGAAGTCTGTACGGTCCACGAGAAACTTAAGGGAACGCCATGCGGATTCCAGCTTCTGAAATTCCGGGTGATGCAGAATGGCATCCAGTTGAAGGCTTAGCTTCTTATCAATTTCAGCAATCATCTCATCCACGACTGCCTTTGAGATCTTGGGTACCTCGCGCCCGGGCTCGAGAAGCTGAGCAATAAGTGCCTCCACACCCTTCTTGGCCAGGGAGTACGCATCATCGCTGGGTTTCAGTTTTGTGGCCTGTACGATTTCTTCCAGTAAGGACCCTTCCTCCAAGGTTTTTTCTTCCGTTGCCACTGTCTTTTCTTGTTCCTCAGCCATCGTATCCCCCCTTTCTTACTTTTCGAGCCCTAGCTCTTTGAGAAGTTTTTCTCTGGCTGCTTCGTCCTTAACCAGTTCCTGGATTTTCTTGCGGAATGCAGGAATATTGCTCAGGGGACCTTTGAGGGCAGTAAGTGCTTCTCGCAGCTCAAGCAACTTGTTCAACTCTGGAACCTTCTTGGCTATTTCTTCAGGGTTGAAATCCTTGATTGATTCAAAATTCAGTTCCACGCTCATCTCATCGTCGGGCTCCCCTGATATCTTGTTAGGAACAGTAATATTGAGGCCTATGCCTTGAGCCTTCAATACTTCATTAAAATTATCTTTGTCTATATTGATGGGCTCCCGCTCCTCCAAGGGGCGGTCATCAGGTTTCCCTGTAAAATCACCCATAACCAATAGCTTCAAGGGAAGCTCGACTTCCTCTTGAGCATCCCCTGTGGCAGGTCGGTACACTATGTTCACTCTTTCCCTCGGGGCTACGGATGCTTCCTTTGCCATGATTTCCTCCTTTTCCTATTGTTAAAGAGTAAAAAATTATACTAAAGTTTCAAAGGCCTGTCATCACCTGGCGGGTGACGTTATGCTCTCTTTTTAACCTAGATTATGCGCGAATGCCGAACAACTCACTCCAAGGCAATGGGACATTCCCTCTGCTACGTTCGGTACGCCGTCCATGGCTCCCCTCACTGCGGATTTTGTCTCCTTCGCTATCCTGCTCAGGAGCCAAAATACGCCGCTTCGGGAACATCCCATTGCCTTTCACCAAATAGGTGCTTTCAAAGTACTGGAGCATGTTACGCTGTCAGTAAATACCAAAATTGGCTCATAGTCTCGGTTTAAGCTTCAATGCCTCGGTGGCATCAAGCCTTGCAATACGCCCGAGCACCTGCTCAGCTCTTTTTTTGTCCTCTGTATTAGCTGAGGTGCTGAGAGCTGCCCATGTCATCTTGAGTGCTTTCAGTGCCAGCTCAGGCTCCCATTGTTCAAGACAGTAGGTGTCAACATAATGCAATATCTGGTCCAAATGAGGTACCGCAAGAAACCCTTTTTTGCCTTCCAGCAAGACTTGGCAGATTCCCAGCCGCCACAAAAGCCTCTCCCTATCAGAATAAGCTGAGCGTAAATGATCCTGTAACAGTGAAATGGCTTCCACCAGTTTTCTTTTTTTTGCAAGGCCCCTGGCTTTATTGATTTCGGCCGTAACTACGTCTTGAACCATTTGCTTGAGAGCTGCCTCTGAAGGATAGGCATCTTCAGAAATTGAAGCGCTCGCGGCAAGAGAAATCCCTTGAAGCCACTTGCGGGTCTCTTCTGACGCAAAAGGGGTGCCGTCTGAAAATTCCATACTTTCGATGCCCGGAAATCTATGAAGAAAATACGCGGTCTCCCTGCAAAGCTCTTCATGGGCCTTTTCGTATTGGTCTCCCATGGAGGCCAAGGATTGTCCGGCGTAAAAGTGAAGGTCCAGCCAGTAAATAAACTCCCCGATCCTTGCTTCAGCCGCCTTCACTAAGGATTCCCAGTTTTGTTCTTCGTAAAGATTTTCCAATATCCCTTTAACCTGTGCAGGGGGAGGAGGAATCTTGGTCTTACCGTCAGTTGCGGGTGGGAGCCCTTCCACAAGGGACCATATGGCAATTCTTCTTAGCCTGTACGCGTGAGGATCGGCAAGATTCGTCTCACCCAAGTAGCCGGCTGCCTGGCGGATTTTCTGCATTGCTGATTTTAATACCTTCTTAGCATCATCAACTGAGGCGATATCCTCAATTGTGGCTGCCTGCACAGCAGGTCTTGGTGCCTCGGCCTGCGCCGAGGAAGCTGCGAGCGGTGGGGTCTGTTCTGTCTCGGGGGCGGCTGCTTCTTGGGGCTTTCTCTGGTGGTCCTGTATGAACCTCAGTATCGAACTAAAAGAAGGGGGGTCTTCCAGGTTTTCGCCAAGGAATGATTCTATCCTCTCGACAGTGGCGGTCAATTGCTCGCCCTTTTCGGCCTCAATAGCTATACCTTCCATTTGGGCCAAAGCGGCCTCTGTGCGGTCTGCCAACCATTCGATAGCAGCACGCCTCCCTCGCATCCTTTTCTTTGGTGGAAAGAGATTTTCCCAAAAGCTTTCCAGTACATCAGCGAATATTTTAAGGCCCAAGGACAGCCCCTCCACCTGTTGTGTGTGCATTAACCCCGCTGCAAGATATGAGGCCACAAGCAAGTCCTTTGACTTTTTTTCCAGGATTTCCGAAGAAATCTCTACTACCTTTTTCCAGTCCGGGCCACCTTGGGCGGTGGGCGAAGAAAGCTTGTCGATTTCTCCCTGCAGCTGCTCGAATTCCGGTTCATAGCGTACATCAGCTCCGGCAGGGGAGTCATCGCTAATGGGTACCTTACCTAATTCAGCCAGATCCATATCAGTTTCCCTTTTCCTTGTTAGCAGACCAAAGGGTAACGAAATCCGCAGGCGACAGGGGTCTTAAGAAAACGGCCAGGTAAATGTTTCCGGGAGTGCCCCCCATAAAGACCGCGCTAGGGGCACCGGCTATGTGTGCTCTGACCGCCGCATGCCACAGGATGATCATTGCAAACAAACCCTGAGAGGCATTGGGATTGAGTATGGTAAAAAACTCCTTATCGTGGGCTACGGAGGTAAATGAAGCTTTCATGTTATCGAGAAAATCCTTGCCCTCCACTTGGCTCAGGATATTAGCCAGTTCACGCTCATACCTTTCCCAGTCAAGGTGAGGTGATCTGATGGTGATCAACTCTTCACCAAACCGTGATACGTCATGGTAGTTGCGACTGGCCAATTGTTCCATCTGCGTCCAAATCCGATCACAGGCATAAGGAAACAAGTGCCATCGCTTGTGAAACTCTGGCACCAAACCTGAGCCCATCAGCATTAGTGGGTAAGGTCTTCCTATAGCATCACAACTGTCTCTTACGAGCCCCACGATTACCATGTCTTCCCTAGGCGTTCTTGTCCAAAATCGCCAGGATCGGGTCGGGTCTTCTTTTTTTGCCTTGAGGTCCAGTAATTCATAACCCTTTTCCACCCAACCTGCAAAGGCTTGAGACAAGGCGTCCTCCTGACCCACTGCCATGTAATCCCTGGCACAAGGGTGCTTGCCATGTGCTACCCAATTCCACGAAGCCTTGTTTTTTCTTAATCCCAGCATTGAGCTATTTTATTGGGAACTCGAGTTGGTGTTTGTCTCAATAGCCTTAAGACCGCGCCGTGTCCCTTAAACTGGTAATTAACCCTTATGAAGTGGATTCCAAGCCTTTTGAGAGCGGCTTCCTCTTCCGGAAAATCAGCGGGCCTAAATGTTTTTTGACCGTGTCGAAAGTCTTGAAGGAATTTTGCAAATGCATTGTACCCGGTGTATTTCTTCACCAGTTTCAAATTCCCGACATCTATCTCTAGGGTCACATCACCGCAGGAGGCGGGTGACCATGTTACTGTTTTCCTAACAGGGAACTGATAGTTATCTATCCTTTTTGTCCTGTCGGCACATTGGATTTTGAGATGAGTGGCGTGGGGTTTAACAGAAGCCTCTTTATTGCAGTCGACCGGCAACGCCGTAATCCTCACATTGTAACTTTTTTTGACGGGCCTGGCTGCTGCTGCTCCCTTTGTGAGAAAGGTCAGGAAATAAGGCTCGAAAGGTATCCTGCCCCCCAGAGCCTGTACCGCATAGTATCCCTTCTTAAGGCTTCTACTGAGAAAAGGCCCTGCCTCGGATTTCGCAAAGCCGGTGGCCAGCCCTCCCTTGCCAAGGAGCAACTGATTGAGGGCCCTTTGGCCTTCAACACCTTGAATTTCTACAAGGACCTTTTTCTCCCAAAGGGATTGGAGGTGGCAGGCCGCCTCGGTCCTAGCATATTTCCACAAGAACCTGAAGGGCCCGGCCAGTACAGTCCACAGCGGTTGTTCTTCTTTGGTTTGCTCCCCCATGTAAGTCTTCATCTCAAGGATTGATTTGTAAGCAATGACAAAAGGGGAATTACTCCCTGCGGTATCTTCACTAAATACTTTTGCTACCTGCTGGAAGGCCATTTTCCTGGAAACCGTCACATCTGCTAGTAGGGAAAGGGACTTCTGATAGTTGAGATATGCCTTGGCCGCGGCAATTTCTTCTTCCACAGACTTGCCCTTTCCTGCTCTGGTGAGTGCCCTTTCCATTCTAGTAATCAGCTTTCGTCCTTTGGTGGTAACCTTTGCAAGGGCACTTTTTTCCTTGAGGCTTTCCAATCTCTTAGCTTGTTCCTTCACCGCTTGAAATCTGGAAAGTAGTTTCACCCATGGAGGGGTTGTCTCCAGGTCATAGAATCCTTCTAATTCGGTGGGAAGCCTATCAAGTAAAGCGTTGAAAGGTCCTTTTTGTTTTGCAACCTTGGAGGCCACCCTCTGCCACTCTTGCTTTCCGCTCAAGGTCTTCGATCCGGATGGAAAGTTCAGACAAAAACTCTTCCATTTTGCAAGGTATTGTTTATTGTACCACGTTTCAAATTCATTTCTTTGCCTGGCGATCAGAGGAGGCCCTGGATCAGGCAAAGCACTGTTAATCTCTTTAATGAAGCTATGAATAAACCTCTTGCCTTGCTGGGTGTAAGCGGGGTCTATGGACACCGCGTCGCGCACTTCTCTGCTGCCCTTCCAATAGTCTTGAATTGTGACAGGCGTTATGGACTGCTGGGCGTTGGTCCACGGGATAAGCCATTTGAGATTTGCCCCTTCAAGTTTTACAAGATGCCCAAGCCATTCTTGGAGGGTGGTCAGCTCCTTATTCAGAGAGGGTGTATCCTGAGTCCAAAGTAGGTAATAAAGATATAGCCCGGCCAACTTCTTTTCTATTTCAGGCAAGACCTTCTTTCCTGAAGCCCCGATAAGAGGTTCGTAAGGAGGGTCAGGCATTGCCAAGAGGGCTTGGATTTCGGCACCTTTTAATCTGGCATGGAGCAGATTAATTCTCCTCACTAGCAAGGCAAGGTGCGGCCCAAGAATCTCGGGTGGACTTTGGGCGCTCAGCCCTGCCAGCTCATTGATAAATCGCTTATCTAATGGCGATAAGAAGGTCTTTTTGAATTGCACTGCGAACTTTTTTTTGAGCTGGATCTCCACGGTTTGGCTCTCCGTGAGGCCGAATCGCGGGAGCCACCAGTCCTTGTTTTGCGCCTCCATTGCGAGGATGGCCTGTCTGAAACGGTCAAGGGTCACTATATCGGATACCACTTCTCCCTTTAGAACCGGAGACTTGGAGAACTCCTGGGAAGCTTTTCTTATAATCCGGAGATTCTTGGCAAAGGAAAAACTCAACAACCCGCAAAGCGCGATCACAAAGGTAACCCAAGCAACAAGGCCTAAATTTCGAGTAAGGCGGCTCCACTCAATCGCCCTTTGAGTGGGCGCAAAAAGGCCGCGGTCCCTGGGCAGAATCTTGGCAAAGAGGTCGTGGAGAAACAGTCCTTTGTTCGTGCCGGGTAATACTTCCTTCTCGTCTATCAGGCCAAGGGTGTTTAGGAAGTGTGAGTAAGGGGTGCCTTCCTGCCTACCGCTGCTGAAATACAGGCCGCGCAGAAGAGGCGTTTCCTGGTAAGGATTCTCCTGGAAGGCTCCCTGAACAAAGGCCTTAAGCCCGTCTCGGACATTTTCGAATTCCTCTGGAAAAAGCAAAAGGCCGGGATCAACGGGTCTTTGACCTTTTTCCAGCAGAAGTAACCTTAGATCCCTAAGGTTTTCTGCAATGGTGTCAATGGCCTGGGCCAGGAAGGTCATGGCATCATTGGAGAAGTCATGGTTTACAAGACCCATTGCCTGAGAAAGGGCATCCTCGGGAAGATTGTCGCAAAACTGAGTCATCCCTTGGATAAGATCACACTTGGTGACCAAAATATAAACCGGGAACTTTGTGCCAAGGGCGAGCATCAGCTCATCAATTCTCCTGCGAATCGCCTTGCCGTCTTCTTCCAGAGTGGTAGCATCTGATCGTAGAAGCTTGTCAGCGGGGATGGTCACAATAAGGCCGTTCAAGGGTTCTTTCTTCCTGTATTTGGTGAGCAGATTGAGAAACTTTCTCCACTCCTCCTTGTCTCGGCCCTCGTCGACAGGTATGGCGTAACGCCCTGCGGTGTCCAAGATGATTGCTTGCTCGAAAAACCACCAGTCGCAGTTCTTTGTTCCCGAAATCCCAGATGTTTGCGCCATAGTGGCGAATGGCGAGGATAGATTGGCTGCCTTGATAGCCGTTGTCTTACCTGATCCGCTCTCACCGATGACCATATACCAAGGCAAGACATACAATGGGTTACCGTACTTGCGCAGGTGGGATCGTCTGAGGGTATCAATAGCCTCCTTCCATTGCTGCTGTAAGGCTTTGGAGTGCTGCCTCTCCGTCTCATCCATCGCCTTGAGTCGCGCATTATCCTGCTCAATGATCTGGTCAACAAAGCGCTGCTCTTTTCGCCTGAGCCAGATCTTGTGTAAGAAAAGAAAAAGAAAAACCAGGCTCAGCACACCCAGCAGGATAAACATGCCTATCCACCAAGGCCAGTTCATGAATGTCACGAACACAAAGAGAAGAAGGAACAGCAAGAAGATTCCAACCAGAACCAAGGCAATTTTGGCGATCTTTCCGAGTATCTTTTTCATTTACGGCACCGTCTTAAGAAAGCTTTCTCCAACGCTGGAAAGAATGAAATGGAACACCCAAAACAAGATTCCAAACAGAACCACTGGGGCAGCACCTGCGATGATTGTGGTCAGGGATATTCCCTTCTTGTGCACTTGGGGTGAGGTGTCAGTAGCTTCAGGAGGATAGGCTCCAGGAAAAAGCTCTGTTCTTTCCAGACTTGGCAACTCTACTGAACTGCCAAGTAATAATTTCAGATTAGAGGTCCTCAGCTGGTCCAGGAGGTACTCGTCTCCTTCCTGGATATAACGTCCGGTAAATCCCATGGCTAGGCACAGGTAATAAACTTCTCTCACGTCCCTCTGATGGAGGCCTAAGTTGTTAAGCCTTTCGAAAAACTGCTCCCCAGCTTCGGTAGTATTGTAATAGACCCTTTGCAATTGTTGCTTCTGCCAAAGATGCTTTTCCTTCCAGCTTGAGCTGAGTATGGCCTCATCTATCCAGGCGCAAACGGCAAATCTAGCTTGATCATAGTCTTCGGCAGAAAATGTCTCCTTGTTAATGCATGCCTCACTTTCTCCCAGCAGGCGCTCCACTTCGTGACGAATCTGATCGAAAGGAGGCTGTTTTTTATCAACGGTCTTCAAAAAATAGCTTACATAAGCGATCAATTCCGAAAAGCAGTCTGTCAATCTCATAGCTATGACCTCGAGACCACCATCAATTCCACCTTAATGTCTTCGGGTGCGTCGTCCCAATAAAGGGCTATGTTACGACCCTTTTCAATAGGTCCCCATTGTTCTCCATGGTGGTCAATCTGAAAATATATGCTTTTTGCCCTGCGCGGCAATTCCTGAGGGGGCAAAGCCAGATGTTGTAGCCGTACTCCGGGCAGGGCCCTTGCGATTAGTATGGGAAGAGATTCGCGCGCCCCCAGTTTCGCAATGGTTTCTATTGACTCCCGCACAGAGTCGGGATCTTCATCAGTTTCAATTACCAAGTAATACCTGTTGCCCCCCTCGAAGATGGACGGGGAAAGCTCGGCAGCAAAGTATGTTCCGTCGTATTCGAGCTTAATGATATATTCAGGGCCGGCCGTAATTTCATCCAATAACCTGATTATCAGCTCTTGTGCCTTTAGGAAGCATTCTCCCAGGTTGCGATGGTCATAGGGTTGAAGAAAAATTTCGCCGTCCTCAGTCTCTCCCTTAACATTCACTTCGACTGAAAAGCTGGACAACTCCCCGATAAGCTGCCTGAGCAAACCGTAAATCTGCCACGGATGAACATACTCAGCCTCAGTGAAGTGATACATAAGGGGAACATACCGGTTAAGCGATCGAAGTGCCAATAGGAATATCATGTCTCTGGTACCGAATTCAGCGGTTTGGATACCCTTTTGGGATTTGTATTGCTCAAGTTGGTGGGCCCGGCTGGCAATTTGGTCACGTACCTCCCGTAACAGCTTAAAGAGTGGGTCTACGGCTCGGATCGTCAGGGCGGGAGGAATAAAACGGTCAGAAAGTTTTATTGCCTCTGCATCTCGTTGCAATTGCGCAATAGGAATAAACTCATAGTCCCCCGACTGATCAATTTCGGTCTCCCAAAAGAGTCTAAGGACGTAATACAGGCCCTTAAGTTGCGCGTTAGGCCCAGACTGGTGCATATCCCGGGCCTCCTCAGGGTCCGCCGCGGTAACAAATCTGGTGGTCACCTGTGCCAGATTGTGTAGGGTGGAGAGCACCGTAACATTTTCACCGCTGTCATTCCATTTTTTCAGCCCCAGAAAGACTGTAAGGGGGCGATCTCCTTCAACCCAATCTTCTTCGAACGAGCGTGGTTCAACCAAGCCATTACTTGGCACTACAACATGAGCCCCATCGGGGAATATGAACTCACCCTCTAGGACTTCGAAAGAACGATTACCCAGGGCCGCCTCAGCAATCTCACATGAGCCGACACCCCAGAAGTGAGGTATCATGTAAGTAAATATGGGTTCCAATAGGCTTTTGGCATGGAGATCCTGGTGCTGGAAATGCTGAGGTTGCAAAAAAAGCCCTTGGTGCCAGAAGAGGGGTCTATGCCTGTCCACCTTTGCTCCTTTCCTGTGTGGAAATATGGACTACTTCTTCGATTCTAGGACTTCGGTTTCTTCAATGCTATAAGATCCCAAAACGACCTGTACCTGTAAAGGTGCGGGCTTTTGTGTCTTGGTCGTACGTATAAATCCCTTTTTCTCTACAACAACAGGGATACGGAACAATCTGACGATATTTTCCTTGGTCAGCTGCGAGTACCCGGCCACAAAGCCAACGTACTTGGTCCCCTCGGCCCTGTCTAGGTCGAAAGATACGTTCTGGCCGGGTTGCACGACCAGCCGTTTTACATACGTCACGCTACCGTCGAAGGGGGCACATTCTAGCAGCTTGTAAAGACCGTCCTCGTCCCCGGACAATTGGTTAAATCCATTTGGGTCACGCAATTGGTACACACAAATAAGTAAGGTATGAGAACTACCCTGATAAAGGTTCAACTGAGGGCTGGACTTAAGGTGGAAGGTGATGGCGCCTTTACCGTAACTATACTGTGGCGGTGGTAACGGCTTGCTCGCGCATGAAGCGACCAGCATAATGATACCAAGCAGTAGAAGAAATCGAAAGGTTTTTCTCATTTTGTCCCCCCTTTATCTGAGTAAAGTTTTTGGCATGTTTTTTCAAATTCTCGCATTGTGGCTTCCATCAGCAATCCTGTCTCAAGCCAGTTCTTGAGCGTACGAAATTTTTCTTTGTAGATATCAAACAGTTCTGCCTTGCGCAGTGGACCAAATTTTATACCACCTTCAATGTTTTTTTCCAGCTTTTCGGGGTCAAGCTCCGACAAGATTTCCTTGAATTTAGTTTTTGCTGCCTCCTGAAAGGCCCTATGGGCTATGGAAAAGGCTTCTTTTATTTGATTTATGTATTCCTTCAGTGAAATGCCAGATGATGCTCCTGTCATTTGAGAGCCTATGACAAACCGAATCGTTTCATCACCCAGAGGCTGATTGCCCATGAGGGTCATGTTGATCCCTCTCACAAGCTGGTTAAGGGAATCGAACACGGTATTAAGCGCCTCTGCCAGGCGTTCGGCCATCTGGTGCGTAGGCATAGATTTGTCCGGCAATCTTTCACCGAGGACCCTTGAGAACAGCCTTTCTAGAATAGGGCCCCCTTCACCAATCGTTTGCGTTTGCTGCGATAGGTTGGAGGAGAATTGTTTTGCCAAAGCCTTTACTATTGCCAAACGTTCCTCTGGCTTCTTATCTGACAACATTTTTTCAAGATATTGCTCAAGGGCCTTGCCAGATCTGTCAGGATTGGAACGGTAGTGCTCTCTAATATCTTTTGTAAGCTGTTGAATATTCATGGTGTATTGGTCTAAGCGGAACGTGATTTAGCTACAGGGGTTAAGTGGTTTTCATCCACTATCAGGCTTAATGATCACTGTTTCAGGTATCTCCTCTTTCTTCTCTTGCTTTTGCTCTGGCTTCTGATCAGAGGATCGAGATTGAAGTTCCTCGGATGCTTGGGGCTTTGGCGAGGGCTCCTCCACCAACCCCATCAACTCCTGGTCCAGCATGGAAAGGGTTTTTTCAAATTCTTGGTCCTGAGAGGTGTCCGGCATCGTTTCCGGTGGCTTTGGTTCGGTTGGCGGCGGGGGCGATTCGATATCTGTCGGGCTTGATGGCCGGGCAGAAGTTGAGAAGATAATGGTTTCTGGAATTTCATCTAGTTCACTAATCTTTTCCTTCTCAGCACTCTGCGGCTTTTCGCTTGAAGGGATCTCAGGGGGCCCGGGTGCGACAATTATGGTTTCTTCCAGGTGTGGTTCAGGAGCAGTTTCTTCTACGTCTGTCTTTTCGACAAGTGGTTCGGCTGGGGTTTCGGGCTCAACCTCGGTTGGAATACCGGAGATAATCTCTGACTCCCATTTAGCGGCGATCTTAGCTAGAATATCAGCAATTTCTTTGTCTTTATCCGGTAGCTCTAGGGCGGCCTCCTCTCCAACCTCACGCAGCGGAGTCCCGGAAGCGAAAAGAGCTTGCCTTACTCTGTCTTCCAATTCTGCAATTTTATCTATCCAGTCGGCACTGACCCCGGTTGCAGGAGACTCACTCAAGGAACTGCTGAGGATCTCCCAGCCTATCCTTAAGCACGAGGTCCATAGAGGCTCATAACCCACTGGAACACTGCCTTCTTCTGGTTTCCAGAAAAGGTTTTGGGGTTTGAAAGTCGGGGCCTGGGATGATTGGATCTGTTCAAGAAAATCTTCCGACGAAACAGGAGCCCCTTCAGCAAAGAAGATTCCAAGTTTGTCCAGTATTTCTGACATACCTTGCCTCGAGTTTCGGAGCATAACAAAGAACCACGCAAGGCCAAGGAAGCTATTCTTATTTACAGTAGTAATATCAATTGGCAAGCCTGGGGATGAGCAAGCATGAATTCCATGGGGTTTTACCTTAAAGCCCCAAAAATAGGGCAATGAGTCCACAGGCTCTGGGATGTCAATCCAAAAAGAATCAAGAGAAAGGGCCCCAGGCCAGGAACTTGTGTGCAAAGGGATCTTGGCTAGCCACCGCGCTATTTGATGTAAGAGTGCAAGTTTTAAGTATAGGATTTCCAGGAAACGTCGATCTTGCCCAAAGAAAAACCGAAGCTGGTTGCCCATGTCCCGCTCGAGTTGCAATACCCTGGTGACACGGATATGGGCTGGGTTGAGGTTAGCAGTAATTTCTTGGGCCTCAGCACCTGAGAGCAGTGCCACAAAATCAATACACTGAAGTTGAGAGCTTTCAAAGGGGATCATATAAAAAGGATAGAAAGAAAAAGCAGATATCCTTGAAGCAGCCTTACCCTCTGGGCCAAAGCATACTTGTTTTTGGTCACAACCTATACAGGGCAGCAACTCGCTACCGGCAGAACCTTCGGCCAACAAAGAAAAGGCCATGGCCAGTTCAACCCGATCCCTAAGGCCTTCCTGAGTAACGTCTTGTTTGCTGTGACTGTAAAAAATCGTCTGATTATCTGTGCGGGAGCATGCCTCGCAAAAAAGGAACCTGTGCAGGCTTGAGGAGAAGGGCGGCAGCCCGCAGGAGGTAAGTAATTCATCATCCTGACATAGTGTTAGAGGGGCACCACAAATGGGGCAAGGTGGCTCGAAGTATATTTTCCTGAATTTACACAGGAAAAGAGGATTAAATAAATTGAGGTTCCCTTGTTCATTGTCCAGGGCGGACATTGCTATGAGGCCCGAATCTGGATTTTTCAAATACCCCTCGTACGCGTCCTCCCAGATCGAACTTACCGTTTTGTTGGTAATTGGCCTTAGGGGGTCTTGAATGGTCCTGTAATCGTCCCTTTGCACAAAGAGAGATACCCTTTTAATGGCGGCGCCGGCGTCAGTTATGAATCTTGCGTCAATAAGGCGGCCGAGTTCGGGAGAGTCATCTACCACTACAAAAGGGTCTGACATACTTTCAAGTTGTTTTGGTTCCTGGGAGCGAAGAGAAATTTCAAGACGTACAGTAGAGGATGTTAGATAGGGAATAAGCGAGACACACTTTCCTTTGTTGCTCACGTATTGTCCTTCCTGTACTTTTTGTGGCCTAAGCCCTGGCCTCAAGAAATTTATATCCCCCTCCAGAGAGCCAGTCGCCTAATCGAATTCTATTGTTACGCCTGAAAGGGTTACTAACTAGATTGTGTTCCGAAACAGCTAATGAATCACGATAACAGGATACCCATGACCCTTAGCGTACTCATTTTTTATCGGCAAAAGAGCTAAAAAATTTACTTATCACCGTTTCTAGCACCTGTCAATCTCATTCGCCCCCCATGTCCATTATGAGCACTCACCTTTATGCTGTTATGGCGTAACTAACGGTCCGGGCCTGGCGCTCTTCTTGAACAATGTCACTGAACTTACGTTTCATAGGATTTGCCTCTTCATCTTGACTTGGAAAAGGCCAAAGTTATTTTATTAATAGCATAGTAAAGAGAACCGGCGCTGTGGTTCGCTGTTAAACCATATGCTGTTGGCTGGTCTTGAATGGCTGATGGGCCGGATCGGAAAATAGGAGGTTCATTGCAAATGTTGAGGATGCTACCGGTTGGCATGTACCAGGCCAACTGTTACATACTGGGTTGCGATAAAACCCTTGAAGGCCTGGTTATTGATCCAGGTGATGAGGTATTGAGGATCGTCAGGGAGATATCGCGGCTCGGATTAAACATCAAGTATATATTTCTAACGCATGGCCATTTTGATCATACGGGGGGAGCAAAGGAGCTTAGGAGTATTACGGGCGCCCCAGTTTGGATCCATCCTTTGGATGAGGGGGGACTGGGCTTCCCGGCAGATGGGAATTTCCACGACGGCCAAATATTTCAAGTTGGAACATACCAAATCCGCGTTTTGCACACTCCAGGGCACAGCCCTGGGGGAGTATGTTTTCATGCCCCAGGGGCTGTTTTTACTGGGGATACGCTATTTGCAGGTTCGGTGGGAAGGACGGATTTCCCAGGGGGAAGCCATTCGCAGCTCATCACAGCAGTGAGAGAAAAGATATTCCCGCTCGGGGATGAACTGAGGCTGTACCCCGGCCACGGGCCCCCATCCACTATTGGAAGAGAAAGATTGACAAACCCGTTTTTTGTCTAAGCACAGACTTGTTGTTGATGGGGAGTGTTTCTCAATCTCTGCTTTCAGTTCGTACCCATTCGGTGTTTTCTATGTGTCGGCATTCTGTGAATTGGTAAAGGTACTAGAGTACAAGCAGTATTTGAATTGCTGAGAAAAAACACATCCCTGAGCTGATCGTATAATCTATACCCTAGAGAATTTGGCTCAAGAATAGCTTGGTTCGGTCATGGGTTGGGTTTCTGAAAAAATGCTCTGCCGTCCCCTCCTCGACAATCTCACCCCCATCCATGAATATAACACGATCAGAAACTTCCCTGGCAAACCCCATCTCATGGGTAACTACCACCATAGTCATGCCTTCCCTGGCCAGGGTTTTCATGACGTCAAGAACTTCGCCTATCATTTCGGGATCCAGAGCAGAGGTAGCCTCGTCAAAAAGCATGATCTTGGGTTGCATGGCAAGGGCCCTGGCTATTGCCACCCTCTGCTGCTGCCCGCCTGAAAGCTGTGACGGATAAACGTTTTCCTTTTCTAACAAACCCACTTTTTCCAATAGATCTCTCGCTATTTCCATTGCTTCTTTCTTGGTTCTTTTCCTCACAACGGTCTGGGCCAAGGTGATATTTTCCAAGACAGTCTTGTGGGGGAATAGGTTAAAAAGCTGGAAGACCATACCAATTTCTTCGCGGACCTTGTTGATATCAACACCCTTTTCGTAGATGTCCACGCCGTCAATAATTATTTGACCAGAGTCGATATCTTCCAGTCGATTGAGGCACCTCAAGAATGTGCTTTTCCCCGATCCACTGGGACCTATGATAACAACCACTTCCCCTTTTTTTATATGGGTGGAAAAATTGACAAGGGCCTTGACCTCTTTGCGGTTGGCCAACTTGAAGGTCTTGCATACGTTTCTTACCCTAATCACTGATGGCAAGCCTCCTCTCGATATATTGTGTGGCCATGGAAAGGGTGAACGTCATTACAAGATAAAGGAAGGCCACGGTAAAGTAAATCTCAAAGGCATAATAAGTCCTGGCCACGGCTTGTTGTCCTTGGAACATCAGGTCTGCCAGGGCGATGACAGAAACAAGAGAAGAGTCCTTGATAAGAGATATGAATTGCCCGGCAAGGGGGGGGATTATTCTTTTGAACGCCTGGGGTAAGATAATGTGGCGCATTGCCTGGGCGTATGTCATTCCCAGGGATCGAGCGGCTTCCATCTGGCCCTTATGAATGGACTGAATCCCTGCACGGACTATTTCCCCCACATAGGCACCTTCAAATATGGCAAGGGCCGCCGTGCCGGCGGCAAAAGCGGAAAGCCTTAAAAGGGAACCAGCGAAGAAGTAAATTATATAGATCTGAACCAGCAGCGGAGTATTGCGAATTAGCTCGACAAAAGCAATGGATATGCCTTTCGTGACCGGTTCGTTGGATAGCCTTGCGATGCCAACGATGGTGCCGAGTATAATTGCGAATATTATGGCTACTATGGAGATTTTGACCGTGAGAACGAATCCTATCATCAATACTCCAAGGTGCAGATGGGGCTCGGTCTCGTTGGCTGATTTTGTCCCATAATAAAACAGCATCTCGGGGATTTTCTCCCAATGCCATATGTAGGTGATGCCCTTGCTCACAAAAAAGTAATAGGCACCCGCCAAAAACACACCCAATATTGATAGTGTAATAAACGAGCGTTTGGTGAAGACCAAGCTGTACCTCCCCGTAATAAGTATAAAGGGGAGCGTTGTGCTCCCCTTTTAGTACCTATTGTTCTCTAGCTACCTTCTCAATATAGTCAACCATCCATTTTTGTTTTAACTTTTCCCAGCGGCCATCCCCGCGCACTTGGCGGAGGAAGTTGTTGAGAAAGTTCAAGAAGTCAGGGTCTCCTTTCCTGATGGCCCAACCCAAGGGTTCATAAGTAAGGGGTTCGAAGATTCCGAAGCAGGTCTTTTTGTACTTAGCCGCAAACACTCTGACCTGGGGTTCATCGTAAATGAACGCGTCGGCCAGGCCGTTTGCCACTTGAAGAGCACCTTCGGCCTCTGTCTTGAATAGCCGCAGGGTTGCCTTGGGCATCAACCTTTCTGCAGTAAATTGCCCTGTTACCCCCAGCTTGCTCGTTATGATAACCCCTTTTTTGTTGAGGTCCTTGTAACTCTTAATCTTGCCTTTATTCTTCTTGTTTACGAGAAGGCACTGTCCAATGAAGTAGTATGGGTCACAAAAGTTTACCTTCAAATTGCGGCTCTGAAGGATCGTCATGCCGGACATGATGATGTCGAACTTGTGGGTCATAAGAGCGGGTATGATACCCTCCCATGCAGTATTTATGATCTTTACTTTTTTCTCTCCCCCTTTACCGAATATGGCCTTGCCGAGCTCGTAGGCCATATCTACGTCAAACCCCACAATATTTCCTTTTTTGTCCTGCATTTCAAAAGGTTGATAACCTGCTTCAAGTCCTACACGTAGCTCTCCTCTTTTCAGTATTTCTTCTAAGGCCGAGGCCTTGGCTATATCCTCTGTACTCAAAGCAGAAGCAGTGCCGCCTGCAAGAAAAACGAACAAGGTCAGAACAAGGCCGAAAAGTAGAAATTTTTTCATGTGTACAGCCCTCCTTTTGAATTATGGTAAA
>QMLZ01000021.1 GCA_003646995.1 Deltaproteobacteria bacterium
ACCAACTTTCTTAGCAATATTATTTATGGATGTTCCATGATAGCCGTTGTTAGCAAATTCGGTGAGGGCTGCAGAGATAATTCTTTTCTGTTTTCTCTTATCGATTTGATTAAAAGTGGAAAGGACCCCCATGGTTGCTCCTCTGTATCTTTAACCAGTTTAAATAGAAAGACCCTGAACCGGTGTTTGACTTTGACCAAAAAACCTATCGCCAAATCTTGCCAACAACAATCTCCCGTTAAAGGAAAATTAGTAGTGTTGATCCTGTTAGCATCATCCACTCTGATGGCTGGCGTGGCTACAATGGCCTTGTCCATATTGGCTATAAAAACATTACCAAGTCAACCATAGGCCAGATCACTTCACCAATGAAAAATGCCATCTCAACGGTATTGAATCGTTCTGGGCTTCTGCTAACCGTAGCCTGGCTAAATTTCATGTATTTCACTTCTGACCCCTAACTTCTATCTCTGGGCCTTTTTCCCCAAAAACTCCACAAGGTCTCTCAATTCGTGCGTTATAGGAATCGGCGGAAAGCTATTAATGAACAATTTTCCATAGCGATGAGTCAATAACCTTTTATCTAGAATCGCCATAATGCCTCGATCTGACTTTTTCCTAATCAGCCTCCCCAGCCCTTGTCTCAATGAGATGATTGCAGAAGGGACCTGGTATTCCAGAAAAGGATTACCTCCCCTTGCCTTAATGGCTTCTATTCTGGCAGATACGAGTGGATCGCCGGGTGAGTCAAAAGGAAGCTTATCAATAATCAAACAGCTGAGGGACTCACCAGGTACGTCTACACCTTGCCAAAATGCACCGGTAGCAAAGAGAACAGAGTGAAGATCATCCTTGAATTTGCCCAGGAGCTCACTTCTCGGGCCATCTCCCTGCCTGTACATAGTAAACGGTAGGTCATCAACGAGGTATTCGTAGACCTGGTTCATGTTTTGATAGCTTGTGAAAAGAACCAATGCGCGACCACGAGTTAGGCGTAAGAGTTCAGATATTCTGTGGGCTGCCTCTGTTACGAATCGTGCCTCCCCAGGAAAGGGCAGATCAGTAGGGATGTATAGCAAGGACTGCACCTTGAAATCAAAATGAGAAGGATAAATCCCTTCCATTACCTCCTGACCTATGCCCAACCTGGACCGAATGTAGTCGAAGTTCCCATTGGTGGAAATGGTGGCAGAGGTGAAGATAACAGTCTTTACTCTTCTAAAAAGATATTCTTTCATTTGCTCCGAGATATCCAGGGGCGAGACATGTATGGACACGGTTTTTTTTCTCCGCTCAAACCACACCAACCAGTTGTCATCCCGAATCCTGAGTACCTCTTCAATCTTCTCCGCAAGGCTTTGGGCCCTTACCGCAAGCCCGGGAAAAACAAGAGATTCAGCCTTGTACTCTTCCAGGATCGCTCCCGTGGCCGAAAGGTTGGTCAGCACGGTTACTCGGAGAGCTTCGTGCAAAGACTCAAGGAGGTTGTCGCGTATTGCTCCCTTCTCCTCTAAACCGGGAAACAACATCCTTATTTGCTCAGCACCGCTGCGAAGCCTGTCCATGGCCCTTTTCAATTTTACCTGTGCATCTCTGTCCAGGACCAATATCTCTTTTTCAACGTCTCCAGCAAATTCCACGAGTTGCCTCGTGCTGATACTTTCCCCAAAGTAAGTAATGGCCGTCTGCTCAACATCGTGGGCCTCATCAAACAGAGCGGCCTCGAACCTAGGAATAACCTCCGCAAAGCCACTTTGCCTCACCTTGAGGTCTGCAAAAAAAAGATGGTGATTAACGATGATAATCTCCGCTTCCGCTGCCCGTCTCCTCAGCTTATTTATGAAGCAGTCCTCAAAAAACATACACTCTAAGCCAAGGCATTGCTCTGAATTGCAGGTAAAGGCATCCCATAAAGGATCCCCTTCCTTCATGGAAGGAACTTCCGAAAGGTCTCCAAACTCTGTCTGTTCCATCCACTTGTCAAACTCTTGCTTCAGGGCCTCCCTATCCTTTTCAATAATGCTGGGGTGGAGAAAAAACTGATGATAGCGATGAAGACAGAGATAGTTCTTTCTGCCTTTCATCATTACCACGTCTGCTTTCAAGCCTGATAGGGACTCAAGCATGGGGATATCTTTGTTAAAAATCTGTTCCTGAAGATTCTTTGTGCCAGTGGATATAACGGTCTTTTTCCCACTCAAGATAATGGGCACAAGATATGCGAACGTCTTGCCTGTACCTGTGCCTGCTTCCAATATCGCGCTAACACCTTTGTCCAGAGCCCTGGCAACAACCTTTGCCATTTCCAACTGCGATGGCCTTGCTTCGAAGCCCTCCAGTCTCTCAGCAAGCTTGCCTTCTGGACCCAGGATCCTTTCTATCTCTTTTTCTATGGAAGCCATTGACACCATCTGTGAAGGCCCACCAGTGCTACAAAAACCGGCATGCAAAATTTCCCTAACACCGCTGTCGCTAAACCGGCTTCAACAGAACATTTAGCAGTCAGCACAAATTTTTAACGTAATGTAAGGGGATTACGTTTGTCAATGGATTTGCCAAGTGACTTTAGCATTGCCGAACCAGGCATATTCAGGGTAAAATCTGATTTATTTCCAGCGATCGGGGTCAATCGCCAGGAGGTTTGCCATGCAGGTACAAAATTGGATGAGTTCCGAGCTAATAACTGTGGACGAAGACACGCCGATTATTCATGTGACAAAGCTGATGGACGAAAACAATATACGGCATATACCCGTTACACGAGATGGGCAATTAGTAGGCCTTATTACTGACCACGAAGTTAAAGAGGCTTACCCTTCGAAGGTCACCACCATGAAGGCTCAAGAGCTATATTACCTGCTGGCCGAGCTTAAAGCAAAAGACGTGATGAAACGGGGCCCCATAACAATAAGGCCTGATGAAACCATGGAAATAGCCGCAGTAAAGATGCTGGAATACAAGGTTACGGGCCTACCGGTTGTCTCAGAGAAAGGTAAGTTGATAGGGCTTATCACCCAGGGAGACGTTTTCAGGGTGTTGATCTCCATAACAGGCATATATCAGGGCGGCGTACAGTTCGCGTTTAATTTAGAAGACCGCCCCGGCAGCATAAAAGAGGTAGCCGACATAATACGCAAATACGACGGACAGATTGTCAGTATTCTGAGCACCAGCGACACTGCCGATGAAGGATACCGGCACGTGTTTTACAGAATTAAAAAGATGCCCGAACAGACCCTTCAGCAGATGATAAAAGAAATGGAAGACAAATTCATGCTGCTCTATGTTGTTAAAGATCCCTTGAAGGACGTATAGCCACAGGTGCGGGAGGACCGAGAACAAGCCTTACATGATATCCTTTACTTTGACAATCATACCCCTTTTGCCAGGTTTTATAGTTATACGTGGGCATGGAAGGATTTTGCGACGGCAAGGAACGGAGGTTACTTATGCAGTTTGAATCATTTGAGGACATAATGGCCTATGACATAGAGAACGAAAGGGAGGCCGCTGCATTTTACGAAGATGCTGCCAAGCAGGAAAAATACCCCGCCGCCAAGGAGACATTTGAAGCCTTTGCCAAGGAAGAGAGAAAGCACGAGGCCATGCTCGAAAACTTCAGTAAGGAAGCCTTACAAGATTATACACCCCAAAACATACCTGATCTCAAGAGAAGCGATTATCTGGTGGACCTCGAGTATACTCCCGGTATGCCCTACCCTGACATCTTGAGACTGGCAACAAAGCGAGAAGAAAAAGCCCAGAAGTTTTATTCGGACTTCGCCTTGCATACAAAAAAAGAAAAACACAAAAACCTATTCGAAATGCTGGCCCAAGAGGAAGCAAAACACAAGCTTCGCCTTGAGACGATCCTGGACGACCATATGGCCGAGATAGGAGATTAGCTTGGTGCCAGAAGCATGCCTGGACTTTATTTATATACAAGCAATCGACTTGAGCGCTTGGTGGACGCCCTTGCACAGGTGCTTTCCGAACCACTAGGTTCTCCCTTTTCACCAGAGATCATTGTCGTACAAAGCCGAGGCATGGAACGATGGCTTCGAATGGAATTGGCCCGGCGTCATGGAATTTGCGCCAATGTTGACTTTCCTTTTCCAAACGCCCTGGTAAAGACAATTTGCTCTACAGTCCTTCCTGACTCTCCCTTGGACAGCAGGTACGACAAGTCTGTCATGGTGTGGAGGATAATGGCCGTCCTACCTGACCTTATCTCAAGGCCGGAATTCAAGGAAGTCAAGGATTACCTGTCGCAGAGGCCGGGAGATGAAAGGCTCTACCAACTCAGCAAACACATCGCCTCATGTCTTGACCAGTACTTGATTTATCGGCCCGAAATGATTCTCCGTTGGGAAAAAGGTCGGGGTAATCACTGGCAGGCCGTATTGTGGCGGCACATCGCATATGAATCAGAGCCAGTGCACTGGCCGCGGGCAAGTAAACTGCTTCGAGACCAAATTAAAAAGGGCTCTGCCCGTGGCCGTGCCGTCCCCCAGAGGATATGTATCTTCGGTATTTCTTCCCTCCCCCCTTACCACATAGGGATACTCGGGGAGGTCGCAAAGATTACGACCGTTAAGTTCTTTGTCTTAAATCCGTCCATGGAATACTGGTTTGACATTATTTCGGAACAGAAAGTGGAAAAAATCATTAGGGAACAAAGAGGTGATTATCACGTTCCCGAGATGTTACACCTTGAGACTGGGAATAGCCTCCTGGCTTCCATGGGGCATTTGGGCAAGGATTTTATTTCCTTGATTATGGCTTTTGATCCCATAGAATATACGTTGTTCGAGGAACCAGATTCGGACAGCCTCCTCGGTGCAATTCAATCTGATATCCTCAAATTACGCGAGACTTCTGCCTCGGGCAGCAGGCCTCTAAACCTGCCTCAAATGGATAAAAGCATATCTATTCATTCATGCCACTCTCCCCTGAGGGAAATGGAGGTCCTACATGACAATCTCTTAGAGGTGATTGAACAGGAGAAGGGCGTGATGCCAAAGGACATTGTGGTGATGGCTCCGGATATCTCCATTTACGCTCCATTTATAAACGCGGTCTTTGGGAGCAGGATAGATGGCCCTAGAGGCATCCCTTACAGCATAGCAGATCGAGGCTATAGGAAATTTGGCCAACTCGCCCCTGCCTTGCTCCATCTGTTTGAGTTCCCTGACAGCCGCTTCCCGGTAAGCCAGGTACTATCCTTCTTGGAAAGGGACCCTGTAAAAAAGAGATACGACCTCAGGGATGCGGATATAGACGCCATCAGGAAACTAGTCTCTCATACCAGGGTAAGTTGGGGCGTGGACGATAAGATGAAACAGGACTTTTTGCTGCCCCCAACCAAGGAAAACACGTGGGAGTTTTGCATGGAAAGGCTTCTCCTGGGCCACGCCCTTCCAAGTGATGGAAGCACCCTCTTCAAATCAATCCTTCCTTTCGATGATGTAGAGGGCGAAGGCGCGGCGCTGGTGGGAAAATTCGCATCCTTTATCACCACCCTCGTTAGGGTGGCCACAAGCCTTGCCGAACCTACTACATTAGAAGCATGGTATTGGAGGCTGATGCGCCTGTCCGAAGAACTTTTTTCCCCAGACGAAAACTCAGCGCAGGAATATGAGGTTTTAAGGGACATATTCTCAAGGCTGCGCTCGTATCAGGGGGATTCTGGTTTCACCGGCCGTGTATCGTTCAAAGTTATCAAAAATTATCTGGAGGCGCAGCTTGAGGAGGCCGGACTTTCAGGAGGATACCTGAATAAAGGGGTTACCTTTTGTTCTATCCTACCCATGAGAAGCATCCCCTTTAAGGTAATCTGCCTCGTCGGAATGAATCACAGTGCCTATCCGAGGCAGTCAAAAAGGCTGGCCTTCGATCTTATGGCGGCCAGGCCCCGCAAGGGCGACAGGTCACGCAGAAACGATGACCGCTTCTTATTCCTGGAGGCAATCTTATCCGCCCGAAAACGCCTAATTATAAGCTACGTGGGTCAAAACGAGAGGGACAATTCCCCTATACCCCCCTCTCCTCTTGTCAGCGAATTGGTGGATTACCTGGACCGGAACTTCCTCATCAAAGGTGAAACACCTAGCAAATACATTATCTTTAAGCATAGATTACACCCATTTAGCGCTCCCTACTTCGAACCAGGCTCTAACCTTTTCACGTACTTCGATGAAAACTTGGCGGCCGCACGCATGGCCTCACAAACCAGGCAGAAGCCGTTCACCTTCTTCAATGAGGAACTCCCCGCTCCTAATGAGCAGATTGGAGAGATATCTGTAGAAGAGTTGGAAAGATTTTTGGCAAATCCTGTTAAGTACATCCTAAGGCAAAGGCTGGGCATAGGGTTTAGAAGGGAGGTTCCCTTGCCCAAGGATGAAGAGCCCGTACTTTTGCGCGGGCTTGATGATTATCATGTGAGCCAGAGTATACTTGCCGCAAAAGCCGAAACTTCTTTCACCGCAGACCCCTATTCACTCCTCAAGGCACAAGGTGCACTGCCCCACGGCAATGTGGGGAAAGTGCAGTACGCTGACCGCGAGAGGGAAATTAACAGGTTCTTAGAGGAACTCAAGCAAATTACCACTGGAGAGGAGCCGAGATGGATTGAGGTGGACCTAACAATAAGGGGTTGCCGTGTCTATGGGAAGGTTGGCGAATTTTATCCCCCTGGCCTGGTTCATTATAGATATGCAAGGATCAGGGCAAAAGATCACCTGCGGGTCTGGCTCCATCACTTGCTGGTCCATGCCTCTGAGATCGGCAGTGCGGTTTATTCGAGTTATATTGTTGGTAAAAAAGAAAGATGGGTTTATCACCCTCCTGATCTTCCCCTAGAGTACTTGGAGCACATAGTGGAGATTTATCTCTTGGGGCTTAGGAGGCCTATTAAATTATTCCCGGAGACCTCTTTTGCATATATGGAGAAACTGGCAAGGAGCGGCGACCCGGGAGCAGCCATCAATAGGGCACAAAAAATCTGGGAAGGAACTAGATATAACAGCGGCGAGGGTGATGATGACCATTTGAAGCTGTGTTTTGGAGAGGAAATCCCAATTGACCGCGAATTTAAGAAAGTGGCAGATATGATTGTTTCGCCGATTTTACGATTTCGGGAAAAGCTATGAACCAGGCACACCACACGGAGCTTGATCCGGTTGACTGCCCCCTTTCGGGAACAAACCTCATTGAAGCCAGCGCAGGTACAGGGAAGACCTACACCATTGCCTCCCTGGTGTTGCGTCTTTTGTTGGAAAAGCGATTGAGTATAGGACAGATTCTGGTTGTTACCTTCACCGAGGCAGCCACTGAGGAATTAAAAGAAAGGATTAGGGCGAGACTGAAGAAGGCCCTTGATTTCTGTACGGGCAAAGATGAAGGAGATCCTTTCATTAGGGCCTTGAGCCAGAGACTACCGCTGGATCAAGCCGCTCGGCAGCTTTTGAATTCAGCGCTCAGGGAATTTGACGAAGCCGCCATTTATACCATTCACGGATTTTGCCATAGGGTGCTCACTGATCACGCCTTCGAAACAGGAGAGGCATTTGAAGCAAGGCTTATTACCGATGAGTTGGAGATATACCAAAGGGTCGCCCATGACTTCTGGCGCAGAAGGTTGTATGCGGCTCCTCCTGAATTCATAACCTTTGCCCTTAACAGCAAGTTTAAGACTGACTCCCTTATGGAAACTATAAGGAACGTAATCACCTGGCCTGATCTAAAAGTACTCCCGGATCCTCTTCTGCCGGAATTTCCTGAGCTGAGCCCATTTCGTCGGATGTTTTCAACTCTTAAAATGAATTGGAAGGAATGGAGAGACAAAGTTCAAGAGATTCTTCTGAACACGAATCTAGACGGGAGGATTTATGGAGGGCTCACCAAGGACAAGACAGGTACCACGGGCAGGGAAAAGAAGGTCGCGCTTTTGATGGATAGCCTGGACGAATGGCTCCAAGGCGATTGGGCGGTGTTTCCCATCCCTGACAACCTAGAAAAGCTTACAGCACGAAGCCTTTGTTCGTATGCCAAAGACGATCACGGCATCACGGAGCATCCCTTTTTCACCCAATTTGAGGAGATTTATGATATTGCCAAGCATATTAGTCAACAGATGGACAGGTACCTGTTATATCTAAAATCCAGTTTCGCCAAGGCGGCAAGGAGTGAAATTGCCCGAGAAAAGATCAGGGTGAACGCAAGAGGGTACCAAGACCTAATCCTCAGCACCAAAAAGGCCATTGAAGGAATCAAGGGCAAAAAGGTTAACGCATCACTTGCCAAAAGATTTAAGGCAGCGCTGATTGATGAGTTTCATGATACGGATTCAGCTCAATACTTTATTTTCCGCAGTGTCTTCGGGAACATCAGGAGGCCGTTGTTCCTTATAGGGGACCCCAAACAGGCAATCTACGGCTTTAGGGGGGCCGACATCTTCGCATATCTCCAGGCAACTTCAGAGGTCCGGCACAAATACACTCTCTCCACCAACTGGAGGTCTGACCCAAGCCTGATAAAGGCAGTTAATACCCTATTCAGGTTAAAACAGAGGCCTTTTCTCTTTAAGGAGGTTGGATTCATAGAGGCCGTGGCGTCACGGCAAAAACAAGTGGAAAAGCTCGCCGTGGACGGAAGGCCCGAATCACCAATGAAACTTTGGTACCTGGAAAAAGATCCTTCCGGTCCGTCAGGCAAACCCATCGCAAAGGCTGATGCCCGGCAGGCCTTGGCCCGCTCTGTGGCCTACGAGATATCCAAGTTGATAGACCTTGGTAGGCAGGAGCGGGCACTACTAGGAGAAAAACCTGTAAGAGAGCAAGATATGGCCGTTCTTACCCGGACCAACGACGAGGCCATGCTGGTCCAGAAATCTCTTCGCGAGCTTGGGGTAAATAGCGTCTTGTATAGCGGCCAAAACGTCTTTAAAACCCGCGAGGCCTGGGAAATAAAAGTGTTGATGTCCGCCATTTGCACATCCGAGGACAGCGAACTGGTTCGCGCTGCCCTTGCTACTGAGATCTTCGGACTGAAGGCCGAGGATATCTTCTTGCTCCAGGAAGCTGGAGCCTCATGGGAAGATGTGGTCTTCCGTTTCAAACAGTACCGTGGTATCTGGGAAACAAACGGATTCATTACCATGTTTCGGCACCTTATGGACAAGGAAAAGGGCTTGGAAAAACTGCTTAGCTATCCCGATGGAGAGAGGAAAATCAGCAACCTTTTGCAATTGTCTGAGTTGATCCAAGAGGCCTCAACTGAGCACTGCCTCGGGCTCAGTGGATTATTGACCTGGGTTGCCGAACAGATTCAAAGCCCTTCGGCCGCCTCAGATGAACAAGAATTGCGCCTTGAAAGTGATGAGCAGGCCGTAAAGGTTCTCACTATCCATAAAAGCAAGGGACTGGAGTTTCCAATAGTTTTCTGCCCCTATGCGTGGGGAGATTCAGAGCAAGGCGGTGATCAGGTAAAATTCCACGAACCCAAAGGCAAGGCCACAATGGTTTTAGACCTCGGCTCACCCGAAAGGGACAAATTTGAAGCGCTAAGTGCCAGGGAGCTGTTGGCGGAAAACATAAGATTGTTGTACGTGGCAGTCACGAGGGCAAAAAGCGCGTGTTACCTGGCCTGGGGTGATATCAATAAAACGGGGAGCTCGGCATTCGCCTATCTATTGTGTGGTCCTGACAGTTTCTCTGACGAAAACGTTGTTGACCTGACCTTAAGGCTTTACGAGAAGGCCAGGAACAAGGGCCTAAGGTCGAGGTTAATCAGACTGGCAAAAGAAAGCGGGGGAAGTATAGAGATCTGCGCCCCGCCTTCTGCGGGCAAGAAGGTTGAGGCAATAGAAAAAGATTTGAAAGAGTTCAGGGCAAGGAGATTCAGCGGAGGTATCGTCAGCGACTGGGGTATAAGCAGCTTTTCATCACTCGTCTCTGGATACAATGAAGGTATGGATCTGCCCGACCATGACCTTTTCGTTTACCCTGAAGAGCCACCTGGATCCGCTCCCCTCGCGCCCTCGCAAACTGAATTCAGTTCCATATTGGAGTTCCCTCGAGGACCAAAGGCCGGCAGTTTCCTTCACAAGATAATGGAGCAGGTGGATTTTGCAACCTCCGCCAAATCCCATAGAGAAGAGCTGGTTAGAAACACACTTGCGGACTATGGTTACGAAGAACACTGGACCGAAGCCATTTGTAAAATGCTGGACAACGCTCTTGAGGCAAGGCTCGATGAGAATGATCAAGATCTCAAGTTGTCACTAGTTCCGGCAAACCATAGATTGAATGAGCTTGAGTTTTATTTTCCCTTGAACCGGATAACTCCCAAGGAGTTAGCCAATTTGTTTCAAGGATCTTATGCGGATCCGTCTTTAGAACAGGTACCTGAAAGGATTGAAACCATCCAGTTTTCCCCGGCCAGGGGGTTTATGAAGGGCTACATCGATATGGTATTTGAATGGAGAGGAAGATATTACCTAGTGGACTGGAAATCCAACTATCTCGGGCCGAGCATTGAATACTACGACCAAGCCTCCATGCTGGAGGAGATGATAAGGCACCTTTATTTTCTTCAGTACCATATCTATTGCCTGGCGCTGGACCAATACCTCAGATGCAGACTACCCGGGTACAGTTATGAAAGACACTTTGGCGCCGTGCTCTACATATTTTTACGGGGTATGGATGCTGAGAGGTCTCCTCAATATGGTGTTTACAAGGCAAGACCTCATTACGAGATGATGGCCCACTTGAGACATAGATTGCTGGACATAGGTCATGGGGCAAAGGGATAAGGGCAAAACACGGACGAACTCTCGTTGATCTAGGCCCACTAAATGACTCTGAGGATGTGGATGATATGGCCATGAATTTTTTCAGGGTAGATACCCGTAAATACGAAGCTATGGTAGATACAGACTTGCTACCTGACATTGCGCTTCAATTTGCCCGCTTTATTACGTCCCTTGCTGACAACCCAAGCAACGGACTTTATTTGGGAGCAGCCTTGGCCAGTTTTGTAACAGAGCATGGCCATATTTGCCTCGACCTAGGGCAGGCAGAGGGCAGGCCTTTTTGTGATGAGTATGGGCGGTACGTTTGTCACTGCCCCGCCATAAAGACATGGAAAAAAGAACTCCTTGAAAGCGGCGTGGTCGGCAGACCAGGGGATTTTGCTCCCTTGATCCTGGACGACCATGGCCGGCTTTACCTCCATCGCTACTGGAGGTATGAGAACTCCCTTGCTGCCCACATTAACCAAAGAGGCAAACAAAGGCTCTTTCTCCACGACTCAGGCCTCTTGGGCAACTTGCTGCAACGATACTTCCCATCTCTTGCCTTTGAAGAAATGGATTGGCAGGCGCTTGCAGCGTTCACCTCGATGGTAAAGACACTTTGCATAATTTCGGGAGGTCCTGGAACCGGTAAAACCACCACTGTGTGCAAGATTATCTCAATCGCATTGGAGCTATATGCTCACAAAGAAATGAAAATCGCCCTAGCAGCCCCAACGGGCAAGGCAGCGGCGCGATTGGAAGAGGCCATGAAGCTCCACAGAGACAGGTTGCCGGCCAGCGATGGAATCAAAGCTAGAATACCGGTTGAGGCATCAACAATTCACCGACTACTGGGCTACCGCCAGGACAGCCCGTACTTCTTGCACAACAAGCATAACCCGCTTGCAGTAGACATGGTGATCATTGACGAGGCTTCAATGGTCGACCTACCCCTTATGTCCAAGCTGTTTGATGCTGTCCCACGAGAGGCCCCTATCATTTTGCTGGGAGACAGGGACCAACTGGCCTCTGTGGAGGCAGGGGCTGTGCTGGGTGATCTATGTAACAATGAAGCGGTTGAGCACTTCTCCACACCCTATAGAAAAGCCTTTGAATCAGTTACAGGGAAGAGGCTCAACATGCATGAACCCGATGGTTCGGATGAAGGGTTTCAGGACTGTGTGGTCCAGCTGGCCAAGAATTACCGATTCGGGCCCCAAAGCGGCATAGGCCGACTTGCCCGAGCCATCAATGAGGGTGATGCCCACGGTGTGATGCAGATCCTGAAAGAGCCCCGGCTTAACGATGTGTCTTGGTACGATTTGCCACACCACCGCGGACTGCTTTCTGCGCTTGGGTCTTTCATTGAAAGGGGATATGGCCCCTTTGCCGAAACTGAACATATACATGAGGGATTTTTGCTATTTGAAAAGTTCCGGATCCTTTGTGCAATCAGGCAAGGGCCTTACGGGGTAGCAAACCTGAACTTGTTGGTTGAAAAGGTATTGGGACGACAAGAAGCGGCAGGCCACAAATCGGCCCTGTACCCAGGCACACCACTGCTGATCACACGCAACGATTATACCTTGGGTATCTACAACGGTGACATTGGTATTGTTGCCACAGGGAAGGAAGCCAGTGGAAGGCAGGCGGTATTGTTTAGAAACCCTGATGGATCTTTCCGGGAAATCCATCCATCAAGGCTGCCTGAATTTGAGATCGCTTATGCAATGTCCATTCACAAGGCCCAGGGATCTGAATTTGACGAGGTTATGATCATATTGCCCGATACGGACGTCCCCATTCTAACGAGGGAACTTATATACACGGCTGTGACCAGGGCGAGGAGAAGGGTGACCCTCTGGGCGAGGCCGGAGATTCTACGGGCAGCTGTATCAAGGCGCATACATCGATATTCCGGACTCAGGGAGGCCATTGCATGAATCTGTGTAGGGACGTCGAGTGTTCAATTACTTGGCCCACGCTCATCAAGGGGGTCTTGATTCGTCGGTACAAACGATTCTTGGCCGATGTCATGCTAGAGGACGGCGGTCTAGTAACGGCCCACTGTCCCAACTCAGGAAGCATGAAGGGCTGTTCAGAGCCAGGTAGACCCATTTACCTTTCCATGCACAACAACCCAAGGAGGAAGCTTGCTTACACGTGGGAAATAATAGATATGGGAACCTCCCTTGTTGGCATAAATACTCTGGTTCCCAACAAACTGGTAAAAAGGTGCATAGCCTGTGGAGCAATAGACGGGCTCAAGGGATACAAGGAAATAAGGACTGAAGTAGCTTATGCCGACCATTCCAGGATAGACATATTGCTCCAAGACGAAGAGGAGCTGTGTTATGTGGAGGTAAAAAATTGCACGTTGGTGGAAGACGGTACCGCACTGTTTCCCGACGCAGTAACGATTAGGGGCCTAAAACACTTGCTTGACCTCCAGGAAGAGATAAAGCGGGGGAACAGGGCTGTGATGTTCTACCTGGTTCAGCGAATGGATGCCAAGCGTTTCGCCCCTGCAGACATGATTGACCCCGCGTACGGTGAGCAGTTGCGAAGGGCCGTAAACCAAGGTCTTGAAATATTTGTATACGATGCCTACTTGGACCTGGAAAAAGTCCACCTGAACAGGGAATTGCCCGTGATTTTGTAATTAATGATCTTTCCTTTGTCATTTTGACGCAGCCCTCGAAACTTGTCCTTCGAATGTTTTTCTTGCAATTGTTAGCGATTTTATTAGACTGGGGTTGACTCCCGTGATGAAATTTTTCTAGTCACCTGTTAACCCTTACCCTCTTTGAATATATGCCAGATACACGCCCTCACGAACTCCTGCCCAAGCTCAAGAAGTATCGAATAGATGAACGACTGTACATCCTGATCGTTGCTGCCGTAATAGGTCTGCTTGGCGGCTATGGCGCGGTTCTGTTCCGTTTCGTCATCAAGATTGCTCAGTACATTTTTTATCACAATTCCAATGATATACTTACCTTTGCACACGAGCTTCCCCATTATACCATTGTGCTTGTCCCGGCATTGGGTGGGCTGGTTGTCGGCCTAGTGGTACATTTTGGGGCCAGAGAGGCAAAGGGACACGGGGTGCCCGAGGTAATGGAAGCGGTCGCTCTCAGGGATGGGAGAATGAGGAAAAGGGTTGCGGCCGTAAAGATAATGGCTTCTGCCGTGTGCATTGGATCCGGGGGCTCAGTGGGCAGGGAAGGCCCCATAGTCCAGATAGGCTCTTCTTTGGCCTCCACTGTTACTCAGCTTCTGGGCATGCCCAGGGTCCATCACCGGACAATGGTAGGCTGTGGGGCGGCCGCCGGTATTGCGGCCACATTTAACGCACCCATAGCAGGGGTTCTATTTGCCCTGGAGGTACTGCTGGGAGATTTTGGAATGGCCTCCTTTTCCCCCGTGGTCTTGTCCTCAGTTACAGCCACTATAATATCGAGACATTACTTTGGTGATTTCCCTGCGTTCATCATCCCAACTTACAAACTCAATTCTCTTTGGGAATTCGGTATTTATCCATTCCTGGGCCTGATGGCAGGCCTCGTTGGGATAATTTTCATTGTTGTGTTATACAAGGCTGAAGATGCTTTTGAGGCACTTCCCATCCCGGAATGGCTAAAGCCCGCACTGGGAGGAG
Organism: Deltaproteobacteria bacterium; assembly: GCA_003646995.1. Next base: position 14,460 of record QMLZ01000021.1, read on the forward strand.
TACTCTTGGGACTCATCCTGTTGAAATGGCCCCACGTATTCGGCGTAGGTTACGGGGCAATCAACGAGGCCCTACTCAACAAGCTGCCGGGGCTCTTTCTCGCGCTCCTAATCTTCCTCAAAATTGCTGCGACGTCCATCACTCTTGGCTCAGGCGGCTCAGGTGGTATTTTTGCCCCGTCCCTTTTCATAGGAGCAATGTTGGGAGGCTTTTTCGGCTGGCTTGCAAATATCCTCTTTCCAGGAATCCCAGCCTCTCCCGGTGCCTACGCACTGGTGGGAATGGGGGCAGTGGTGGCAGGAACGACCCACGCGCCTATCACAGCAATCCTCATAATTTTCGAGATGAGCGGCAACTACAAGATTATACTCCCCATGATGATAACCTGTATCCTGAGCACCATAATCACGGTTTCTCTCAAAAGGGGCTCCATTTACACGATAAAACTACTGCGGAGGGGAGTGGACATAGCAGGGGGTATGGAACAAAATATTCTTCGCACCCTCAAAGTCGGCCAGTTCATGGTCCAGGACGTTTTCAAGGTTCCAGAATCAATGAAACTGAGAGATCTTATCAATACCTTCAAAACCATGGATGTATCTTACCTGCATGTGGTCAATGACACGGGAGAATTAACCGGTGTTATCTCCTTCAGAGACCTAAGGCCTTTGCTGGAGGAATATGTGCTCCGGGACCTGGTGGTTGCCAAGGACCTAGCCACAACAGATGTTGTTACAATTACACCTGAAAGGAACATCCTAACAGCCCTTCAATTGATGAGCGAAAAGGGCATTTCGCAGTTACCGGTAGTGGCAAAAGAGAATGGAAAGAAGGTAATCGGCACCTTGAGAGACAAGGATATAATGGCCGCATATGATAAGGCCGTAATACGTCGCGAGATTGAAGGGAGATAATTTATCTGCGCTTCTTATATATGTTCGAAGAGATCTCTTGCCAAAAGCCCCCGCGGCTTCCAATTCCATCTGCAAGTTCTCGGTAAGCCTTGGTGAGCCTTTGATCAATCTTCCATATGGGATAAGGAAGGCCACCTATCAACCTAACGAAAACCACAGCTTCTACCAGTAGAAGTATCACCGCGGCAACTAGTGCCATAACCTGGAAAATATTCTTGAAATACCCCAGCGCAGCTATCAATGCAGTGGCAGCGGCAGGGGGGTGAACACACCTCAACACTATCATCAGTAACCCTATTAAACCCGTTGAAAGGCCTATTACCACTACCCTCTGCCAGCTCATCGCCGCTGAATCAAACAAAGACTGTTCCGTATAAAAAAATGCCATTACCTTCAAGCACAACAGACCCACGCCAAGGCCCATGGTGTGGGAAAGAAACACATTTCTAGGAGACGCGCTTGGAGAAAGTGGGGTATAAAAAAGGATAAAGGCAGATGGGGCAAGGGGTGGAAAAAGAAGTGGTAGCTTTGTTAACTGGGCCGCCATGGTAATAATGGCCAAAGCGGTGGTGCCTGCTATGAGTGCAAAAAGGATTATCAATAATTGAGTATCCTTTTGCCTGTGGAAAAGATAACCCACCTGAAGCCGCGAAAAGAAGGCCACTACACGAAACAGCATCGTCGCCTGGGGACCTTGCACCTTTGCCCTTTCACTCATTCAACCACCCTCTCCCTGAGCAGATTTTCCATTTGATCCAATACCGGAGCGCACTTTTCCAGGGGAAGCTCGAATAGGGCCAATATCTCACCAACCGCATGCCTAACCTCTGCCAGGCAGGAAGAAAACTTTTCAGGGCCAATCCCAAGTCTTGTATAAGCTTGTTCCATCATACGGTGAGCCCGGGCCCCGTTAGGCTTCATGACGCTGGGAAGGAGCGCAGAGACCCAGGATGCCTTGGCCAGTGTTTCAGAGAGACCCAATTCCTCCATTTTTTCCCATTCCAAGTTGTGCCCGCCTATATAACACACCATATCCTCGGGCAGGTTCCAGGATTGGGCAATCCAGGCTCCTGCCTGCCCATGGTCCCATCCAAATTGCTTCCTTTCAATGTCTGATAATCGCATCTCACTATTTTTCCAATGCTCAACTACAGGCTCGTAATATTCTTGCCATGCTGTTAAAAGCACTGGCAGGGCAATATCGTTAAGAAGAGTCGCAGTAAAGGTATCATCCAAATTCCCTACTTGGGATCTCTTTGCCATGGCCCTAGCAAACATGGCCTTTAAGAGGGAATCTATCCAGAAGGCCTCGTGGTCGAAAATAGCGGAATCAGGTTTGGGGATGCCCTCCATTGTCGCGTAGGCAAGCACAATGGACTTTACATGCTTAAACCCGAGAAGTGTAATTGCATGACGCACGTTGGTGGCTGGCCTTCTTAAACCGAAAAGGGGAGAATTTACTGTTTTAATCAACTTCGCCAAAATGCCAGCCTCGGAAGAAATGAGTCTCACAAGCTTATTCACATCAGGCTCAGACATATTTAACTCGTTTATTAGACGAGTTATGGCCGAAGGCAGCGGCGGAATATCGATTTCATTGAACATGGATGCAAAGTTGCCCTTTGCCACTGCGGCATGTCTCTTTATCCTGGCAAGAATCCCCACTTCCTTTTATTCCTCTTGTTAGCTCGTATCACTAGGGCCCAGGTTCTGATATCAACTTATCTTAAGTTATCTTAAGGGGCCTTCTTATGAATATATTGCCACTTACCAACGAGGTTCCCATATGGGCGAAACGGACACATCCAAAGCTTATCACCCAAAAACATCCTCCCGATTTTTTATCGGTAAGAAAGTGTCTTGACATGAGAGTCTCACTGTTGTTTTTTGACATACATGAAATTCGTAGCCGACCTTCACATTCATTCGAGATATTCTAGAGCCACATCCAAGGGGCTTAATCCTGAAGAGCTTTCCCTCTGGGCACTAAAAAAGGGCATCAAAGTTGTGGGGACCGGAGATTTCACCCACCCCGCGTGGCTAGACGAGCTAAAGCAGAAGTTAATAGCTGCCGCTCCTGGCCTTTACCGCCTTAAGCCGGAGCTTGACCACGCTGTGGACGAGAAAACACCTGCAGCATGTAGGGGTGAAGTCCTGTTCATACTCAGTGGAGAGATAAGTTGCATATACAAGAAAAATGGAAAGACCCGGAAGCTTCATCATCTCATCCTAATGCCTGATTTTGACAGTGTAGAGCGCCTAAACCGAAAACTGGAAACTGTTGGGAATATAACTTCCGATGGAAGACCTATATTGGGCCTTGACTCTCGGGACCTGCTTGAGCTGGTACTTGAGGCAGATGAGAGATCCTTTTTCATCCCTGCCCACATCTGGACGCCGTGGTTTTCCCTATTTGGTTCAAAGTCGGGCTTTGATCACCTTGAAGAGTGTTTCGAGGATCTTTCCAACCATATCCACGCCCTGGAAACCGGGCTTTCTTCTGATCCACCGATGAATCGGCTGTTGACCGCGCTGGACGAATATATCTTGGTGTCCAACTCCGACGCCCACTCTGCCTCCAAGCTAGGCCGAGAGGCAAACCTCTTCCATACAGAGCTTGACTATCCGTCCATGATCAAAGCTATGACTGATGGCGAAGGCTTCATTGGAACCATTGAATTCTTCCCCGAGGAGGGTAAGTACCACCTCGATGGACACCGAAAATGCGGGGTCAGGCTGAACCCACGGGAAACCAGACAAAACCAGGGGATATGTCCTGAATGCGGGAAACCTCTTACTGTTGGAGTTCTTCACCGGGTATACGAGCTTGCCGACAGGGAAGAGCCCGTATTGAGCAAGGATTTCGTGAGCCTGATCCCGCTGCCTGAGATGATCTCAGAGATATTACGCTGCGGCCCTGGAGCCAAGAAGGTAACCAGCACATACGAGAACCTTCTGCAAAAATTGGGCCCCGAAATGTTCATACTCATGGATGCACCTTTGGATTCCCTTGAAGAACACGGCGGCCCACTGCTAAGAGAAGCCGTCGCTAGGATGCGCACCGGCCGAGTTATCCGGGAACCCGGCTTTGACGGCGAGTATGGCAGAATCAGGCTCTTTGAAAAGCATGAACTTGACTCACTTTTAGGTCAAACGACCCTTTTCCACATTGATACACCAACCAGTAAACCTTCTGTCTCAGGTGAGCCTCTAGCAGTACCGCATACCGGAAAGTACGATTTTACCAAAAAGGCCCGGGCAGAGCATGGACATACAGATACCATCTTAGCCCCGCTCAACAAAGAGCAGCGCCATGCTGTTATCTTTGGTACTGGGCACATATTGGTTAAGGCAGGTCCGGGGACCGGCAAAACCATGACCCTCACCCATAGAATCGCCTATCTGCTCAAGGAAAAAATCGCCAATCCTGATCAAATTCTTGCCCTTACCTTTACCCGAAAGGCTGCCCAGGAGATGAGATCCAGGCTTCAAAAACTTGTGGGAGAGGGCCTGTGTGGCCAGCTGAATATTACAACATTTCATAGCCTTTGCCTTGAAATCCTCAAGGCCCAAGGCGAAAAGGCGAATTTACCTTCTCCCTTGCTGTTGTGCGGGGAAACGGACTCCATCCGCCTTTGCAATAAGGTTCTAGATGAGTCTACCACCAGGAAACCGGGCCTTGCAAGGTTTCGGCGCGCCCTCTACAAGTATAAACTGCAGGACTGCCAGGCACAAAGCGCGGATGTTGACGGTATCGCGACGGCATTGCTTGAGCAATATCAAAATGGACTCAGGCAATTAGGCATGCTGGATCTTGACGACTTGGAGATAGAGGCCTTCAAGTTACTGGAAAGGCATGAAAGCGTGAGGAATGCTTACGGGTCAAAGTTCAGGTGGATATTTGTTGATGAATACCAGGACACCAATCCTGTGCAAGCAGCGATGGTAAGGATGCTAGTGGAATCAGGGGCAAGCAATCTCTTTGCAATCGGAGATCCCGATCAGGCAATATATGGATTTAGAGGGGCAGATGTAACAATCTTTCACAGGTTCATGCAAGATTTCCCCGGGGCCACTGTTCTTACCCTTCGAAAAAGTTACCGGTCCACAGGAAAGATCCTCCAGGCATCAGCCGCAGTACTTGGCAACACAGACGCGCTGGAGTCCCAGATAGGGGATGGCGAAAATATCCTCTTGGCCCATTGTGCCACTGAAGCAGAAGAAGCTGAAATGGTAGTAGAAGCCATTGAAAGGCTTATGGGCGGTGTATCGTATTTTTCACTGGACAGCGGGCGGGTGGATTCTTCTGTGGAGGCCGAAGAACTGACATTTGCTGACTTCGCAGTGCTCTATAGGCTGAATGCCCAGGCGGCCGCCCTTAAAGAGGCGTTGGGCCGCAGGGGTATTCCATTTTCAGTTACTGGGGATGCTCCTTTGGTGGAACGTTTCCCCGTAAACATTTTATGGCGTTTCCTCCAGTTCATCTCCAATCCCAATAACACATATTATAGAGAGGCTTACGAAGATCTAAAGAGGGAATACGATGTCGTGGGCCCCGACCGAATGGATGCGAACGTGCCAACCCGGATTCGGATAGAGGAGATGGTCCAGTGGGCAGTTGAAAGGCACCAATGGAGAGAGTTGGCCGAAGAGGACCAAGAGGTCCTAAGGCGTTTTTCACTGATCGCCAGAGAGCACAAGGGAGGCCTGGAAGAGTTTCTGGAAATGCTGTCCCTGGAGCGGGGTATTGATCATGGTGTGTTGCTGGGAGATAGGGTTGCCTTGATGACCCTTCACGGGGCTAAAGGGCTCCAGTGGCCCGTAGTGTTTATTGTCGGGTGCGAAGAAGGTCTCATCCCTTGCACCTTGTTCGGTGGCAAGGATGGCACAGAGGAGGCAAGACTCCTATATGTGGGAATGACAAGGGCTGAAAGGCTTTTGATCTTATCGTGGGTAGGCAAACGGAAACTTGATGGCCGGCTTCTCAAGGGTGAGCAGTCACCCCTGTTGCAAAGAATATCCTCTTCGCTGGTATCACCACTTAGGCGTTCCGGGTGGAAGCCTAAGCCCAGGGCCCATCAACAGCTAAATCTCTTTTAATGCTTAAATGCCCTCTGACCAGTGAATACCATGGTAACCTTGGGCTCTGCCTCGTTGCATGCCTCAATCACCTCGAAGTCCCGCAGAGAACCGCCGGGCTGAACCACCGCGGTTATCCCTTCCCGTATTGCCACATCAACGCCATCGCGGAAGGGAAAAAACGCATCTGATACCATGCATGCACCGATGAGGCCGCCCTTATTTTTCCTTGTTTCCTCGTCTATTTCCTCAAGCAGTGCCCTATCTTTTTTGCCTCTTTCCACCTCCAGCTGTAGGTTTTTATATGGTATCCCATGTCTCCTAAAGCAAAGCGCATCGGCATACTTTGTATAGGCCTTGAAAATGGCGATCTCTGCCACTCCCACCCTGTCCTGCTCGCCCGTGCCAATGCCCACAGTCACCCCATCCTTCACATAAATAACCGAGTTTGACGTGATCCCCTGTTCCACTTGCCAGCCAAACAACATGTCAGCAAGTTCCTTTTCCGTGGGTTCCCTCTCTATAACGTATGTTTTTCCCTTGTATTCCGCTTTTGCGAGGGTGAAGTCTTTCGCCGTTTTTATGGGGTTTAAAGGAGATTGCTGTACAATTATTCCTCCGTCTATTAGACTCTTGAAGTCCACAAACCTCATGTCCGCATACTTTCTGAGCCTGTCCATGTTCGGAACCTTTATTATTCGTAGGTTGGCTCTCTGGGCCAGTACATCCACTGTGCCCTCCTCATAGTCCGGGGCAGCAACCACCTCAAGGTAATTCTGGGAGACAAGCTCCGCCGTATCCTTGTCTATTGGTTTGTTGAAAAGCGCACATCCACCAAAGGCGGCAATTCGATCCGCCATGTTCGCCCTGTCGTAGGCTTGTGCCAGCGTTTGGCCGTATGCCACACCGCATGGGTTATTATGTTTGACAATAACTACCGCTGGCCTTGGCTCAAGATACCTCATGATATTGAGCGCGTTGTCCACGTCAGTGAGATTGATCTTGCCCGGATGTTTGCCGCTTTGTATCATGTGGTCTTCGGTCAAGGCGGAAACAAGTCCAAGGCCAGGGCGAATGAATTCACATCCCCCTAAGACCAAATTTCCGTTTACAAGCTCGTAAAGGGCTGCTTCCTGTCCCGGGTTTTCGCCGTAGCGCAGCCCTTTCTCGATTAACTCTCCTGTCTTGTTATCTTTAATCTTCCATGACCGCTTCCGGTAAACCAATACCTGATCTCCGAAGGATATTTTCATTTCAGAAGGGAAGTGGTCATCCATGACCGTGCGGTACATCTTTTTTAGATCCTCATTCATGATCTCCTCCAGTGAATGCTGGGGGCCGCCTATGTACTTGTCCGTCTACCATGCCAATGGCAGGTCAACTGGCCCAAGATAATCTCCCCTTGGGTATCTGTGGCCTTGCGACCCCCTGCTTTTCAAGTATCTCTGCTATTGGTGAATACTTGTCCTTGGTCTACTGGGGTTCAATCCCTTGGAATTCCCGCCTTGGATTTACCACCCGTCTTTCCAATTTACGCCTTACGCCTTGTGCTTTTCTATATATGCATAGGCGTTGTGATTGTGGATGGACTCGAAGTTTTCCGACTCAACAGCAAACCAGGTAATATTTGGATCACTGTTTAATTTAAGGGCTATCTCTCTCACTATATCCTCCACGAACCGGGGATTATCATATGCCTTTTCGGTCACGTATTTCTCGTCTTCCCTTTTGAGCACCGAATATACGTCACAAGACGCCGATTTCTCCACGAGTTTAATCAAGTCCTCCAGCCACACGAATTTCTTGAAGCGAACCTGCAGCCTCACCTCCCCCCTTTGATTGTGTGCGCCGTAATCGCTTATTTCTTTAGAGCACGGGCAGAGAGTGCATATGGGAACGTAAATCATGGCGATCAAGTCGCTTCCTTTACTATTGAGGGAGCCCTTAAATGTGCACTTGTACTCCATAAGACCTTCAGTGCGGGTCACTGGTGCAGGCTTGTTTATGAAATAGGGGAAAGTGATTTCCATGTGAGCGCTTTCAGCATTAAGCCTTTTTTTCATCTCTTCCAGTATGTCCGAAAAATTCTGGATAGATATCCTACGGTTATGCTCGTTTAAGATCTCAACGAAACGACTCATGTGGGTACCCTTATACGTCTTGGGCAGGTTCACGTACATGTTGATCTCTGCAACGGTCTGCTGCTCACCCATGTCCTTATCTCTGACCGTGATCGGATATCTGATACCCTTGACTCCAACCTGGTCAATATCTACATTTCTATAATCTTTGTGATTCTGAATGTCCTCCATAGGTGCCTCGCATGTGAAAAAATGTACGTTTCAACTAGCCGATTTAACGTGCAAAGTCAACATAAACAGTTTTTCCAGGTGATGCAAGCAAACAAAGAAATTTTCCGTATTTTTGCTTAAGTGAGCGTGATTATTTCCCTATTTATGATTTTTTCTGTTAGGATAAAGGATAGGCACTTGGACCAGGAAAGAAAAGAAAAATGGGCGCTGCATCTAATAAAAGGCTACCGAACAGGCTAATCTCAGAAAAGAGCCCTTATCTCCTGCAACATGCCTACAATCCGGTGGATTGGTATCCATGGACTGAAGAGGCTTTTGAAAAGGCCAAAAAAGAGGACAAGCCCGTCTTCCTCTCCATTGGTTATTCTACCTGCCACTGGTGTCATGTTATGGAGCGAGAGTCGTTCGAGGACCAGGAGGTGGCCGACTTGCTGAACAACGCTTTTGTGTGCATAAAGGTGGACAGGGAGGAAAGGCCGGATCTGGATCAGGTATACATGGGCGTATGCCAGGTCTTGACAGGCAGCGGCGGCTGGCCGCTTACTATAATAATGACACCAGACAAACGACCTTTTTTTGCTGCAACTTACATTCCGAAGAATTCCAGGCTTGGGCAAATTGGAATGATTCAACTGATTCCCAAGTTGAATCGACTATGGAAAACCAGGAGAAAAGAGCTGCTAGCCTCTGCCGCGAAAATAATGGAGGCCTTGGAGACGATGGAGAAGGTGCCGGAACCAAGTGCTCTGTCGATGGATATCTTACACAAGGCTTATCACGCACTTAAGGAATCATACGATGACCAATATGGTGGATTCACCAGCAGCCCCAAATTC
>QMLZ01000022.1 GCA_003646995.1 Deltaproteobacteria bacterium
ATCAGTGGAAATCCACTTCCCCCATCAATATAGGGTTCGCTGACCCAGGCGGTTCGTGCCCCAACACTACCGTCTGCGAAGATCTTTATGTGTCCTATACGTAAATTTTCACTTCCCATACCTGTTTTAAGTCCTATCCTGACAGCTTCTTCCAGTACCTTCCACGACAGACACATCCAGACCCTTAACTCTAAGGTGCCTTCCTTATCCAGGATTTGAAGTGCCTTGAAGCTCGGCGCGCCGTCTTTCCCATCCATCAACCTAAAATCATGGAGCCCTGTAATTCCCATGGCATGAAGCACAGGAATACCTTCGTGCATTGCAGCGGCCACGTCTCCTTCTCCAGGTACTGGGATTTTACCTTTCACGAGATCAATGGCACGGTCCTGGAGTATCCCATTCAGAGAACCACTAGGGTCACGGCCCAGTCTGCCAAAGTCAGGGTCTCTTGTGTTATCACCTATGCCTGCAAGCTCCAAGGCCTTGGAATTTACCACAGCCAGATGAAGGTCCGAGCGCCAAGCAATTATCGGTTTGCTCTTACTTACCGAGTCTAAGTCAGTCCTCGTAGGTGTTCTGCCCTCAGGCCATTCTGATTCGTTCCATTTTTGACCCAGTACCCATCCGCCAGGGAAAAAAGACTGGGTATCATCCTTCTCAACCACCTTCCTCAAGGTAGCGATGAAATCTGCCAGGGATGAGCATGCCGAAAAATCAATCCACTTTCTTCCAAGTGCCCAGTCGTAGAAATGAAAGTGTGAGTCAGTGAAGCCTGGAAGTACCAGTCTCCCTCCCAGATCTATTTTATTTGTCTCTCTCCCCGTTAGACCTAACACCTCCTCGTTGCCTCCAATGGCAACGAACTTATCTCCCTTGACCGCGGCCGCCGAGGCAATAGGCTTGTCCAGGTCCTGCGTTCTTATCACTGCATTATAGATAATTAGGTCAACCATCAGTATCTCCCCTGGTCAAAGTTTTTGCCTACCCTGTCACGAACAAACAGTTTGACACATAACGCTGTTAGATGCTATCAGAATAGCCCCGTCATTGGAAACACATTGGGAACTGACCTTGATTATGGTGTCGTAGAAATAACCGGGCTGGGTTATTAATAGCATGGCCCTTTCCATATTTCAGTGTTATGAGAGTTTAAAAATATTCTTGAGGGAGGTTTGTCATGAGAAAATGGTTTTCAGTTTTATTTGTTTGCGCGGCCCTTATAGCTTTTTCCTCGTCTGTCTCAGCAAAGGTCATCATAAAGATGGCCAACGCGGGCCCTGACAACCCAGATAATCGCTCAGTGAAGGCAATCGCCATATTCAAACACAATGTGGAAAAACGAACCCAAGGGGCGGTTGAGGTCCGGCCTTATCACGCCAGAAAACTGGGTGACGAACGCGAAATGATGGAAGGCGTCCGCATGGGGAGTATCGAAATGATCTTTGTGTCTTCGGGCCCCATACCGGGTTTTTTCCCTCCGGTCATGGTGTTTGACATACCTTATATGTTCAGCAGTGCGCCCGCTGCATGGGAATTCTTTGAAAGCGATTTTGGGCAAAAATTTGCTAAGAGCTTCTTGAAGAAGACAGGCGTCCGCTGTCTGGGGATAACGGAGAACGGCTAGCAGTCACAGCGGCCTCTTCGACCGTAGGTCCTATCATACCTCCGTCAATATTTATGGTCATCATGGGAGTCACCACGGGTCTGTCTATAGGTGGGCTATTCGCCGCCGGCATAATTCCCGGGCTACTCCTAGGGCTATCAATGATGGTGTTAAGCTACTTTATGGCCATCAAACACCATTTTCCCCGCGAGACAATCCCAATTAGTCTAAAAACCATCGCAAAAGCCACGCTATCCGCAGGCCCCGCTCTGCTCGCGCCTGTGATTATCTTGGGAGGAATCCTTGGCGGCGTCTTTACAGCCACTGAGGCAGCAGCAGTGGCCGTACTTTATGCATTTTTCCTCGGAACAGTGATCTACAAGGAGCTCTCACTCAGGGAAATAGTGGATGTGTTCGTACAAAGCGGCACAACTACCGCGGTCTTATTGTTAATTATAGGTATGGCAAACATATTTTCGTGGGTGCTTACAGCGGAACAGATCCCCACTAGAATTGCCAACGCCCTCCTAACCGTGACAAGCAATCCTTACATAATCCTTTTGTTGATGAATATCTTCTTGCTTTTTATCGGGATGTTCCTTGAAGGAGGTGCTGCCATAATCATTCTCGCCCCAACCCTTCTGTCCGTTGCCACTGCCGTCGGAATAACGCCTCTACATTTCGGCTTTGTAATGGTACTAAACATAGTAGTAGGCCTTCTGACCCCTCCCCTGGGCGTCTGTCTATTTGTTGTAGCCGGGGTTACGGGACTGGAGTTTTCAACTATTATCCGCTCCGTATTACCTTTCCTGGCAGTGGAGATAGGAGTGCTTTTGATTGTAACCTATTTCCCCGGGCTGATATTAGTAATCCCCAAGCTGCTCGGATACTTGTAGATGAAAGAAAAAATCTCAAAAAACGTCCGTGAAATTCCCCCTGCAATAATTCGGGAAATGTCCCTCAGGGCCGCAGCCTATGATAACGTCATATCCCTTGGTATCGGAGAACCTGATTTTGACACACCAGAGCATATATGCAAAGCGGCCCTGCAGGATGCCTTAAAGGGCTTCACCCATTATACTCCCTCTAGGGGTTATGATGACTTGATCTCAGCGTTAATCGATCACATTGAAGCCTCAAGGAACATACAATTGAAACCAGAGCAGGTGATGGTTACGCACGGTGGCATGGGAGCGCTGATTGCCTCTCTCAGGGCTGTGCTTGATCCAGGTGACGAGGTTATTGTTATCGAACCTCATTTCCCAACTTACAAAGCCCAGATTGCATTCGCCGGCGGAACACACGTTTACGTGTCAACTAGTTTTCAAAACAGATTTATTGTAGACCCTATTCAGATCGAGAAGTCTATAACCCCAAAGACCAAAGCCTTGATTGTGAATTCACCCAACAATCCCACAGGCGCGGTTATGCCCGGAGACTTACTGGATGAATTGGCTAGAATAGCCGTTGAAAATGATCTCATTGTTATATCTGACGAGGTCTATGACAGGTTGGTCTTCGAGGGAAACCACGATTCCATATATGTTAGGCCGGGGATGCAGGAAAGGACCGTAGTGGTTAACTCCTTTTCCAAGGCCTTTGCAATGACAGGATGGAGAATAGGATATTGCTTTGGTCCAGAGTGGCTCATCGCTGAAGCGTTGAAAGTCGCCACCTACTTTACAAGTTGCCCGAGCAGCATTGGACAGAGGGCCGCCATGGCCGCCCTGAAATCAGACCAAGGAATTTTTGAGGGAATGGTTCAAGAGTTTGCCGACAGATGCAAAATTGCGTATGAGCGACTCGTGGCAATGCCGGGCATCAAGGTGCACCCAACTCAGGGTTCCTTTTACCTCTTTCCCAGCGTTGATGAGCTTTCTCGGGACACCATGAAGTTCGCCTTAGATCTGCTAGATAGAGAGCAAGTAGTAGTCATACCCGGCGAAGCCTTTGGCCCTTCAGGAAAGGGCTGCATACGAATCTCCTGCACTGTAGGCAGAAGCGACTTGATTGAAGCAATGGAAAGGCTTGAACGATTCGTACGGAGCTACAGATAGCGAGTCTCTATGCCTCCATCGCCATCGCAGCAAACACCTTGGCGTCTGTTAAAATGTCGGGAATCAGGCAATACTCATTAGGTTGATGGGCTGTATCCGGAGAGGTGCACCATACTGCAGCGGGCAGTCCTGCCTTGCGAAAAAAGGCTGCCACAGTACCGCCCCCTATTCCCATTGGTCTTGCTTCTCTGCCCGTGACCAAACGAATTGCCCTGGAAAGGGACTTTACCACCGGAGCATCGGCCGCGGTAGGCGGGGCAGCATCCTCCTTGTGGGCAATGTCAACCTTTATTTCAACGCTAAGACTTTCGCTGACCTCGCCCGCTATCTCACGGCACCTCTCGAGAACAGTCTCTACCTCGAACCGAGGTAGGATCCTGCAATCCATATAGAATACGTCCTTGCCTGGTATCGTGTTGACGTTCTCAACGTTTGCTTCCATTTTGGTCGGCTCAAAAGTGGATATGGGCGGACTGAACAGCTCGTCCCTTTCATCGAAATTCTCCCTTATCTTCTCTAAAGCTACAATAAGCCTGGCCGCGGCCGTGAGGCTGTTCTTACCTTTATGGGGCGTACTGGCATGGCACTGCTTTCCCAACACTGTGAATCGCACCCATAAGATGGACTTTTCCGCTACCTCTATCATTGTTCCGGTCTCGTTGCCCCCGTCGGGCACCACGATCAGGTCTGTATCTCGAAATAGCTCCCTTCTCTTTTCCAATAAGTAGCAAAGCCCATACCTACTTCCGGTTTCTTCATCTGCCACAATGGCTATGCCTATAGGTCGTAAGGGCTTCAGGCCCGAGTCAATAATTGCTCTAACGGCTAAGATGGAGCTTACAATGCCGTGCTGATTGTCCTCCACCCCTCTGCCGTAGATCTTGTCCCCCTCAACCCTTACCTGGTACGGATCACTTTGCCACAGGGAAAGATCACCGGGAGGAACTATGTCGGAATGGGAGAGAATCCACAATCTAGGCAGATCCTCTTTTCCATCCCATAGGGCCACCAGATTGGGCCTGTAGCCCGATTCCGCTTTTGGGTCTGGTGCATTGACTTGCTCAAGCTCTGCGGGTTTAAGTTCGCGGATAATTTCCTCTATATATGTGGTCTTCTCGTGTTCCCCACTCCCCCCGTTGACAGGACCAAGGGCGACCCGTGATGTTAGTTCTTGCTGAAGCGAGATCACTTCACCACGATAAAAATCAATTTGAGAAAAAATCCTATCAATGGAATCGGACATAGCTGTTAATCCTCCCGGATATTTTGTTTGAGCGTTGTTCTTTTACCCCCTTTTTAATGCCTCAGACAGGACAGAAATGCAATTTTTTCCGACACATCCCGTATAAACTCTTGCTCGGTCCCGTAATTTTTAAACAACATAGGAGATCCAAACCTTATGCGTACCCTTGTGCGGAGCATACTCTTTTTATATGCTATGCCCACGGGAACGAAAGGAACCTCGCCCCACTTCAACAAGAACCTTATCATCCCCGCTCTCAATGGTCCCATTAAACCTGGATAATAAGTCCCTTCCGGAAAAACAACGATTGTGCCACCCGCTGCCAGGATTTCCCTTATTTCCTTGAAGGAACGTTTGCTCCTAATGGGTTTCATGCGATTCAGGGGTATGCCTCCCAGCGCCCTCAGGTACCGGCCTTGCAAGGCAGTCTCGAAAAGCTCATGCTTCGCAACGTAGTGAAGAGGCCTGGGTACTGCAAGCCCCAAAAGAGGGATATCTTCCCAGCGTTGATGTTTGGGTAAGAGTACAACGCCCTGGTGATCGGGCAGATTTCTCTTTTGTTCGACCTGGAGCGAGAATATGGGACTGAGAACGACCTTGGCTAAGATCCTGGTAGGTAAATAAACCCAGGCCCTTACCATTTGGACAATTACTCCACGGTTACGCTCTTGGCTAGATTTCTAGGTTTGTCAATATCTCTGCCAAGGAATCTGGCGCAGTAATATGCCAATAATTGGCAGGGAACAACAGCAAGAATTGGATTCAAGTAGTCCAGTGTGTGAGGTATCTCAATAACCTCATCCACCATCTCTTTTATCTTTTCATCTCCCTGACTGACAATGGCTATAACCGGCCCTTTCCTGCTCTTAATTTCCTGGATGTTGCTAATCATTTTCTCGTACATCTCATCCAATGGCGCGATGGCTACCGTGGGCATATCAGGGTTGACCAGAGCAATGGGCCCATGTTTCATCTCTCCTGCAGCATAGCCTTCGGCATGGATATAAGATATCTCCTTCAATTTGAGCGCCCCTTCCATGGCTATGGGAAAGTTGTACTTTCTCCCGAGAAAGAGCCAGTTGTTGTACTTGTGGTACTTCTCTGCGATAGCCTCTATGTGGTGAGCCTGTGCCAAGACCTGCTGCACCTGATCCGGAAGGGCTTGGAGCGCTCTAATGGCTGTGACTCCCTCGGTAAGCGAGAGGTTTTGGTGTCTTCCAAGGAGAAGGGCCAAGAGGGTTAAGATGGTGAGCTGGGAGGTAAAGATCTTTGTGGAGGCCACCCCAATTTCCGGCCCGGCATGGTTGTAAACCCCGGCATCAGTTTCTCGAGAAATGGAACTCCCTACCACATTGACTATGCCCAAGAGGTTCGCCCCCTTCCGTTTTGCCTCTCTAATTGCGGCCAAGGTGTCCGCCGTTTCACCAGACTGACTCAGTGCAAGGATAAAGGTATTAGGTGGAAAATTCAGCTTTCGGTATCTGAATTCCGAGGCAAGCTCCACTTCAACGTCTATTTCCGTAAGTCTTTCAAAAACGTATCTACCCACGCACCCTGCATAATATGAGGTTCCGCATCCCACTATCACCAGATGTCTGCAGTCCTTCAGTTTGTCCCACACGGGCACGATACCGCCCAGTTTGGGAACGCCTTCGCCGAGCTCGATCCTTCCTCTCATTGCATTTCTGATTGTCTCTGGCTGCTCGTATATCTCCTTGAGCATATAATGGGGAAACCCATTCAGCTCGGCGTCTTCAGCGGTCCACTCGACACGCTCGGTGTCACGAGTAATAAGGGTGGCCTGGGCTGTGGAAATGGAGAAATCGTCCTTGGTAAGAACCGCTAGTTCATTGTCTTCAATGTGAACCACCTTATCTGTATACCTTACCATGGCAGACACATCAGAGGCCGCAAAATGACCATCTTCTGATATCCCGATAATCAAAGGGCTTCCCCTTCTCGCAACCACTATCTGCCCTGGAACGTTCTTGTGCAAAACCGCCATCCCGAAGGTCCCTTCAACTTGCGCCATTGTTTTCCGGACGGCCTCGGCAAGGTCACCATCAAAGTTAAGAGCAATAAGATGTGCTAACACCTCTGTGTCAGTGTCGGAGCTAAAGACCACCCCGTCCTTTTCTAGTTTTTTCTTTATGGAATGAAAATTTTCTATAATACCGTTGTGGATAACAAAGACCCTTTCTTGCTGGTCTGTGTGGGGATGCGCATTTTTCTCTGAAGGCTCACCATGGGTGGCCCAACGAGTGTGGGCTATACCCGTTGTTCCTGGTAAGGTAACATCATGAAGTTTTCTTTCCAGTTTCTCAATCTTGCCCACAGAGCGGTACCTTACTACTTGGGTTCCTCTCTGAATGGCAATACCCGCCGAATCATACCCGCGGTACTCAAGCTGTTTGAGGCCATTGAGCAAAATGGGCTTTGCCTGCTTGGTTCCGACATAACATACGATGCCGCACATGCCAATTTCTCCCTTTGCGCACTTCTGCCTGTGTCGATGGCCTAAGGGCCTTGTCCGGCATTTGCGCTTTGCGAACTATTATTACCGAGTTGGGCAGTCCCAGTCTTATATCTCTTATCGGTATCTCCAGTGGGACTCTTCAACCAACATTTAGGGGTTTACACCAATCCTTGGTCTATCATCGCATCAACTACTTTCACGAATCCCGCTATGTTGGCACCAACAAGGTAGTTTCCGGGCTCACCGTACTCCTCTGCAGTTTCCAGGCAGGTCTGGTGTATATTTTTCATAATGCTGCGCAGTCGAAAATCCACCTCTTCCCTAGGCCAATTCAGGCGCATACTGTTCTGGGCCATTTCTAATCCCGATACTGCGACGCCTCCCGCATTAGCCGCTTTTCCCGGCGCATACATGATCCCGTTTTCTATAAAAATATCAACAGCTTCTAAAGTAGACGGCATATTGGCACCTTCGCAAACAAGCCTTACGCCGTTGTTAACCATGTTTTGTGCATCCTTTGCGTTGATCTCGTTTTCTGTTGCGCAGGGAAATGCACAATCGGCCTTATGGTTCCAAAGCGGATTGTGGTCTCTTGCGGGGTCCGCATCTGTGTAAACAGCCTCTTTGAACTCCTCTGCATACTCTCTGATCCGGCCCCGCCTCACATTCTTGAGTCGTTTCACAAAGGCCAGCTTTTTCTCGTCAATACCTGATTCGTCGTATATGTACCCAGAGGAATCAGACATTGTTACTATTTTGGCGCCCAGCTCCAAGAGCTTTTCAACCGTGTGCTGGGCCACGTTGCCTGCCCCTGAGACAAGGCAGGTCTTACCCTTCAGTTCCTCACCTTTTGTGGCCAGCATCTCCGCCGCGAAATACACGCACCCGTACCCGGTCGCCTCAGGTCTTATAAGACTGCCTCCCCAGTTAAGGCCTTTGCCAGTTAATACACCGGTAAACTCGTTTTGCAGTTTTTTGTACATGCCGAAAAGGAATCCAATTTCCCTGGCCCCCACGCCGATGTCTCCCGCAGGGACGTCTGTGTTCGGCCCGATGTGCCGATAAAGTTCGGCCATAAAGGATTGGCAAAATCTCATAACCTCGTCATCGGATTTTCCTTTTGGATCAAAATCAGAGCCTCCTTTTCCTCCTCCCATGGGCAATGAGGTAAGCGCATTCTTGAAAACCTGCTCAAATGCCAGGAACTTCAATATGCTGAGGTTCACAGAAGGATGAAAACGTAACCCGCCCTTGTATGGGCCAAGGGCGCTATTCATTTGAACCCGGAAGCCTCGATTCACCCTAACCTGCCCCTGGTCATCAATCCATGGCACCCTGAATATGATCACCCTTTCTGGCTCTGTAATCCGTTCCAAAATCCCCAGCTTCCTATAGTGTGGGTTTCTTTGTAAGACAGGCTCCACTGTCTCCAACACCTCACGCACTGCTTGATGAAATTCTTTTTCTCCAGGATCTCTCGACTCAATAAGCTCCATTATCTCATCCATATTTCACTCTCCTCCATTCAATATATATTTAGGTTCATCACTTCATAGCCCACCATTGACAGCTTTGGGACAAGTCTATCTGGTTTGCGTCTTCTTCCTTTGGAATTATTACGCACTTGGACTTCTTGCTGTCGATCTTTACCATCAAAGGGTGTTCGGCCTTAATGTGCTTCAGGAAGGTTGTTTCTTCGACAACTGGCTGAGAGTTCAGCCAGTCCCAGTCAAGATGATCTCCACTACCTTCGGTAACCGTTAGATAGTGGATTCCAAGGGAGGTTATATTCAAGAAAAAGTGGGACCCTTGGGAAGGATCCGCCTTGAGTTTTTCGTACCTCAGCTCCACTATGGCGCACACCCCTGAAATATCTTTCCAGTTAACCGGAATCCCCAGCCAAGGGTCAGCAGACCCCCACCGCCCAGGCCCAATAAGCAAATACGAATTCTTCTGCTTGACCAAAGAAGAGTTAATTTTCCTTATTTCCTGGGCAATTTGCTGTGTGGCATCCGGGCTGAACACGTCAGGTTTTACGAAAACCACATCCCTAATATCTTCCTTAACCCCAACACCAAGGGCTTGTGTACACCTGCAAATAGCCTTTTTCTCCTCCTCTTCTGTAATTATTATATTGAAACGCTCCTGCTCAAAGGCCATTGGCCTTATCTGAAGGAAGAAAAAGTCCCCTTTCTTGCCGCGCCCTTCCGCGAGATTCACAGAGAACTCTATCTCAATCGGGCAACCCAAATTTCTTCTTCCCATGTAAATAAGGTCCATGAGCAGATCAGGAAGGGGAAAACTGCCGTGCTTCAATATGGGCGCAAAGGTTAGAACTTTTGGCCCTGGCATGAAGCCTGAATCCCTGATGCGATGCTCTTCCGAAATATAAGTTCCACTTAAAAGCTTAACCGGCAGTTCTGCTTCGGCCTCGTCCACCTGCCGCTTCTCCAAATTGGAATAAGGCTCAAACTGAAGCCTCTCTGGATAGTTTCTGACCCGCAGTGCATAAAAGGATCGTTGAGCATTTTCCAGTATATCATCCACATTCGAGAATTGCGGCGTGACTTGAGGATAGCGAGGACAAAATCTCAGAGACTTTTCTCCTTCCACTACAGTCTTTCCAAAGCCCAACGCAATGCTTGCAATCCCGTCTTCTGGTTTCATTGGGCCTACTGGATAGAAGTTGTAAGACTGCGCCACTCCGCCAATGGTGGGATAAAAGAAATCTCCATGTTTCTGGCCGACGAGTTGCTGGATAATCACTGCCATCGCCTCTTCCTGGGGCCTCACGGAAATAGTTCTGGAATAAGACTTGGCCGATTCATAATAGGTGGAAGCATACACTAGTTTTATTGCGGTCACAAGGTGGCGGAGCCTTACTCGGAAATCTGGATGGTTATTAGGTATCATGTATGTCTTATAGATTCCGGCAAACGGCTGGAAATGGGCATCTTCAAGAAGGCTGGAAGATCTAACCGAAACAGGATAGGTTACTTTCTTGAGAAATACCTCCAGATGCTTTAAAAGCCACTCGGGCATCCTACCCTTTAAAAAATTTTCCCTTATTTCCTCGTCGCTGTATCCTTCCTGAGAAAAATGCTTAAGATCGTTTTCCTCTACAAACGACTCGAACCCGTCTGTGCAAATAACCAGCGTCTTAGGAATCAGGATGTTTATCTCGTGGTATTTCTCGTGCAATTCTTGCTGTTCATATAATAGTGCTGACATGAAGGCCAGGCCCCTTGCTTTTCCGCCCAGAGACCCGCTTCCTATTTTTACAAAGTCCATGACCTCGGGATCAAAGTAATTTGGGCTGAACTGAGCCACTACTCCTTTCTGCCGCCATTTCCTGAGCCCATGTATCATTGAAACCAGATACTGTCTTATCTCATCAACGCTTTCAAAGTCCGAGGTTTGGGCCTG
This sequence comes from Deltaproteobacteria bacterium, assembly GCA_003646995.1. Next base: position 10,806 of record QMLZ01000022.1, read on the forward strand.
CCTGATGGTTGAAGCCAAGGTGAACTCTGACCTGGCCATTATCCATCTGGAAAAGTGGTTGTGTTGAGCATGGTACAATAGAGATTCATCGGGCACCCCGGCCACCTTTATTTCCAGTTCGTGAAGATCCGCCGCCCTGTCAATCTCCGTGCCGTCTGGCAAACGAAAAACAAATTCCCCGAATCCTAGATGGGTAAGGAAAAACTCATGGAGCTCCTTTATAAGATTTGGACTGTTCTTATCGATAAAGGCTGCGGGAATCCTGGCCGCGACTTCCATATTTCCGGACTCCGAACTCATCAACAAAAGGGGTAAATCGGGTATTTCTTTCTTGATTCTCGTGAGGATCTCAAAACCTGCGTTATCGTCCAGCCTGCCTTGCCTAGGCAGCCGCGTGTCCGAAATTACTCCAAACAGGTAATCCTTGTACTTCTCACAGAATCCCACAGCTTCCTCATATGTCCTTGCCAGAAGAATCTTGGGCCTGGCCCGCATAAGCAGAAGCCGATGCTCTTCGTTCAAGCCGCCCTGCAGCACTTCTTGGGTTTGCTTGACTATCTCTTTGTAGATCAGCGGAAGAAATGAGGAATAGTAAACAGGTGAGTCTTCAACCAGAATAAGAACCCGAACCATTGCCCTTCGGGTGTCATGATCAACGTTTAGGCTGTCCTCTGCATTTTTTACCAGAGCGAGCAACAAATCAGAGTTTCCTGACCAAATAAATATCTTATCCACACCCGTACAATCCATACTTTCCGGCAGCGGGTAAATGCTTCTTATACTGTGGGCAAGAAGAATCACGGGCAAAGAAGCGTTTATCTTTTTTATCTCGAGGCTCAGGGTAAATGCATCCATGTCTTCAAGGTGAGGCATGGCTATAACCATGTCCACTGTTTTCTGTTTGAGGAGTTTCAGTGCCTCACGAGCAGAAGCAGTCCGAGTAATTCTGGGCGGCTGGCTCAGGTTCAATCCCCTATACTCATTGATAATCTGAGAGGCTAGACTGGTATCCTCCTCAAGGATAAAGGCATCGTAAGGGCTTGAGACCAGGAGAATCTCCCTTATCTTATTTGCCATCAGCTCGTGGAATGCCTTGAAGCGCGGATAAAACTCTGCAGGCTCCGGAACTTTTTCTTTTGCCACCATATTATTCCCTATATGCAAAAGGTTATGGATACCCATCTATGGGATAGGCCCTGTTATCACTTCCAGCCCCCCCATATATTCCCTCAACGCCTCAGGTATGATCACGGTTCCGTCAGGTTGCTGATAATTCTCAAGAATGGCCACCACCGTCCTGCCCACTGCTAGCCCAGACCCGTTAAGGGTGTGCACAAGCTCTGTGCCCTTCGCCCCCTTTTTCTTGAACCGGATGCCCGCTCGCCTTGCCTGAAAGTCAGTAAAATTGCTGCAAGAGGAGATCTCCCTATAGAGGCCTTGCCCAGGCAACCAGACCTCGAGGTCGTACGTCTTAGCCGCTGAGAATCCAAGATCTCCGGTGCAGAGGCAAACCACCCGATAGTGTAAACCAAGGCGGCGCAGTATCTCTTCCGCGTTTCTTGTTAGCACCTCCAATTGGTCCCATGATTCCTCAGGCTTGCTGAATTTCACCAATTCCACCTTATTGAATTGGTGCTGTCGGATAAGTCCCCTAGTATCTTTTCCATAGGAACCCGCCTCAGACCTAAAGCAGGGCGTATATGAGACATAGGAGATAGGAAGCTCATCCTCATTCAAAATTTCTTCACGGTGAATATTTGTTACAGGGACCTCTGCCGTGGGAATCAAGAAATAGTCCCACCCTTCTATTTTGAAGAGATCTTCCTCAAACTTAGGCAGCTGACCTGTACCGGTCATACATGCCCTATTAACCATAAAGGGGGGAAGGACTTCCAGGTAACCATGCTCCTTTGTGTGAACATCAAGCATAAAGTTTATCAGGGCCCTCTCCAACCTTGCCCCTAACCCCTTGTATAGTGCGAACCTAGCTCCCGCGAGCTTGGCAGCACAGGCAAAATCCAGGATACCCAAATTTTCTCCTATCTCCCAGTGGGGTAAGGGCTCAAAATCCATTTCCTTCTTTTCGCCCCATATCCTCACAACCGCATTGTCCGACTCGTCCTTGCCAATGGGTACTGATTCATCGGGCACATTGGGGATCACCATCAGCAACTCACGCAGTTGTTCATCGTACTCATCAGCTTCTTTCTCCAGGCTCTTTATACGCGCAGAGACCTCCTTCATTTGCGATATTAAATCGGATGCATCTTTTCCCTCTTTTTTCAAACTCGCTATGTTTTGGCTCACCGCATTTCTCTTGTGTCGCAGCTCCTCAAGCTTGGTTATCAGGCCTCGCCTTTTTGTGTCGATATCTTCGAACCGGGACATATCAAGATCATAGCCCCTGGCCTTCAGCATCTCCTTGATCTGCTCCAAATGACTCCTCACGAACTTTAGATCAAGCATTCTCCGCTCCTTTCTCAGGTCTCTCTGAGGCGTACTACTCGTCAAAAACCACTACCGATTAATACCTGCTTATCTTACACTAATCCCGTTCAAAAACACAATCCCTTGACAAATACGAAACGATTGCCATTGCTCTTTGTACCCCTACGTGGTAAAGAAATACAGGCATAATGCTGTGAAAAGTTGGCAAATCTGCGGCTTGACCGCCCGGCAAGGTTAAAAAAGGAGAAATAGAATCCCATCAAATGAGCAATGAAGGAAAAAAGTACAACATTTTTTGGAAAACGTTCAGCTCAGTCAGGCTTACCATAGTTTTGCTGATCCTAATCGCGATCGCCTCTGTCCTAGGTACATTCATCCCCCAAAGAGAAGAAGCCGTGGATTTTGCACGGCACCTTAACCCTGAAACCCTTCGTGTATTCCAGGCACTCGGGCTGTTTGACATGTACCACACTGCTTGGTTCCGGATACTTATAGGTCTTCTGGCCTTGAACCTCGTTGTCTGCTCAATCGACAGGTTCCCCGGCGTATGGCGACGTTTTACAGCAGAACCTACACCTCTTAGACCCAGATTATTTGAACGAGTTCCGCAGGAACAGTCACTGGAGATTACCGCACCTTCGGAGTCAGTAGTCGAATCGGTCGAGGGACTCATTAGTTCCAGGTACAAAAGGGTGAGGAAAAAGGTATCTGACTCATCGACCTATTTTTACGTTGACAAGGGAAGGTACAGCCATTTCGGCGTCTACCTGGTTCACCTAAGTGTTTTGATCATCATTATGGGAGCGCTTCTGGGCTCATTTTATGGATTTGAAGCCTATGTTAATATCATGGAAGGGGATCAGGTCAGCAGCGCCATGATCAGGGGAAAAATGGTGCCTGTAGCTCTGGGTTTCAGCGTACGCTGCGATGATTTCAGTGTCTCGTTCTACGACAATGGCACCCCCAAAGAGTATCGTTCAGACCTCACTTTCCTTGATAACGGCAAGAAGCTCAAGTCCGCAGTGGTGAGGGTAAACCACCCTGTCAAGTTCCGGGGAATAGTTTTTTATCAATCAAGTTACGGTGTTGTTGCCGGTGACAACGCAAGGATAAGATTGGTTAGAAAAGCGAGCAAACCTGAAGTTAAATACGTAGAAACACACTCCGGCCAACAAATACCTCTGCCCGGCGGCGAGGGCAGTTTTGTAGTTTCCCAAATTAAGGACAATTTCATGAATATGGGTCCTGCTGTGCTGATAAAGATCAAACCCAAAGATGGCAAACTAATAAGGTTTTGGGTCTTCCAAAACCAGGAGCGAATAAGGAGGCAATTTCCAGGTATATTTGATAGATTTCCCACATTGAATCCCTCCGCGTTCAGTCCTTATACATTCTTTCTTGACGGAATCGAGAGCCGGTATTACACGGGATTGCAGGTAAGCAAGGACCCTGGGGTGCCTGTGGTGTGGGCAGGATTTTTTCTTATAATCGCCGGCTTGTTTATAACCTTCTTCACTTCCCACAAGCGGATTTGGATAAGGGTCTTGCAACGTGAGGGCAAATCGGAGATTGCCATAGCCGGTATGGCGAACAAAAATCCAGTAGGACTTGAAAGAGAAATCCACGAACTGTTAGAAGGAATTAGGGCTTCTGTAGAGGAAAGAAAAAATGACTAATACCACTATACTTAGCTACATTACTTTTGTCTATTTCGGAGCATTCTTTTTTTACCTGTGTATGATGATAATTGGGAAACCCGTACTCGGAAAAGCGGCGACAGCTTTCTGCATTATAGGCTTTTTTGGCCAAGCTGTGGGCATAGGATTAAGGTGGTACGAATCGTATGAACTTGGCATTGGACATGCGCCTTTTTCCAATATGTACGAATCCCTGATATTTTTCAGTTGGACCATCATACTCCTGTATCTCATCGTAGAATGGCGGACCAAGAACAAGACACTAGGTGTGTTTGTCTCTCCCTTGGCGTTCCTAGCCCTGGCCTATGCATCTTTTTCACCCTCTATTAACAGCCGGATTCAACCCTTGGTACCAGCACTAAAGAGCAATTGGTTGATAGCCCATGTTATTACCTGTTTCTTCGGCTATGCAGCATTCGGGATTTCATTCGGTCTAAGCCTGATGTACTTGATCAAAAAAAAGGGGGGGGATAACACGCAAAACCCGTTTCTCAGGCTTCTTCCCGGAACCTCCATACTGGATGACCTGAACTATCAAGTAGTTGTGATAGGCTTCTTGATGCTCACTTTGGGAATCATTACTGGCTCAGTATGGGCGCATTCAGCATGGGGCAGCTACTGGAGCTGGGATCCAAAGGAAACTTGGTCTCTAATAACCTGGCTGGTGTATGCCCTGGTATTACACTCGCGAATGGTAAGAGGATGGCGCGGCAAGCGCATGGCCTTTCTGTGTATAGTTGGGTTTTCATGCGTTCTCTTCACCTACTTTGGGGTCAACTACCTTGCCGGCTTACATAGCTACGCCAAGTCCTGAGTGGTCTGCTTTTCCCATGTCTGGAGCAAGCAAATTAGATCGGATAGCCCCGCCAGAATTCGTCACATCCATAATACAACGACTCTGGGAAAAGGGTCATGAAGTTTACATAGTCGGCGGAGCTGTTAGAGACGCTCTTCTGGGCCGCCGGCACCAGGATTGGGACCTCGCTACCACTGCCTCGGCTGCACAAATACGCCGGATTTTCCCAGATATTCGCCACTATCAGCTAAAAAGCGAAACCGTGTCCCTTGTGGGGCCTGACTACAAAGTGGAGGTTACTCCTTTTAGGGGCGGCGACCCAATGGCCCTACAGGAAGATCTTGCCCACAGGGATTTCACTATAAACGCTCTTGCATATTGCCCTAGGAGGGAACAACTCATAGACCCTTTTGGAGGGTTAGCAGACCTCCGAAGGAGAAAAATAAGGGCAGTTGGAAGCCCAATGGACCGTTTCAGGGAAGACCCAATACGTCTCTTGAGAGCAGTGCGGCTCTGTGTAGAACTGGGAATGGACATTGAAGTATCCACCCAGAAATCCATGGAAACAGCGGCAAGGCTCATAGAGAGTTGCGCGGCAGAAAGAATCAGGGATGAATTAACCAAAATTTTGGTTGTACCGACGCCCTCGGTGGCCTTTCATCTTCTCCGAAGGACAGGCCTCATATCATACATATTACCGGAACTTTTGGAAGGATACTTGAAAAGGCAAAACAAGTACCACCGCTACACGATCTTCCGGCATATAATGGTCACACTGGACACGGTCAAGCCTACTCTATTACTTCGACTGGTTGCCCTGCTTCACGACATTGGAAAACCTAGAACTAGAACAAGACACAGGGGACACTGGCGTTTTTTAGGCCATGAGGAAGAAAGCGCGAAATTAGCGGAGCAAATTATGGAGCGGCTGAGATTTTCTTCGGGCCTGACTCGAAAAGTTGCCCATTTGGTGCGCCATCATCTGATAGAATACAATCCCCAATGGTCGGACTCAGCCGTGCGAAGATGGATCAGAAAGGTCGGCATTGAAAACGCCGAAATCCTCATAATCTTCCGCAGAGCAGATCTATTGGCCCATGCAACCCCCTTAGCGGACAGGGATCTAAGACTACTTCAAGAGTTTGAAAAGCGGGTTAAGGAAATCCTGAGCGCCAAGAATTCCGTTTTTGCACCTTCAGGCCTCGCCGTTGACGGGGAGGATGTGATGCGATTGCTCGGCATCCCTCCCGGGCCCGAGGTGGGGAAGGTGTTGAAAGGCCTCTTGGAACTAGTCACGGAAAACCCAGAGTTAAATACAAGAAAGCAACTTGTCGATATCTTATTAAAGGGCTATGAACCAGGAAAATCGAACGGTTAGCAGGCCATTCGATATTTCTTGACCAGACCAAGCCTCTTTTCTATACTCCCGAGGCCAAATGTGCCCGTTCAATTGGAAAAAGGAATCCATACGGTGATGCGATTTGACCATTTAGTCAAAAAAGTTATGTTAACACCAGGCCTGGCGCTCGCAGCCCTCTTTTTTCTCCTGCCCTTGGGCTGCGCACCGACACTTACCCAGGAAAAACCCAGACCTACAGTCAGTGTCAGCAAAGACTCGGTAGCTTCCACCACGCATATGAATCCAAAGGAGGAGCAAAAACAACCCTCGCCCGAGCAAAAACCTGAGGAAAACAAACTCTCCTCTGATATCACAAGATCAGACTCCCTAATGATCCCCACCGCCGAGGAGCCCAAAGCTGAGGAAAAACCTGTCCCCAAGTCTCAATCGGCAACAGAAGTTAAATCGCCTCCATGTCCTTCGCCTAAGCCCACAGAGGAGAAAAAACAATCTGATCAGGAACTACTTGATTCAGCCTTGGAGTTCTGCCAAGCAGCCTCGGACTACTGGGAGCACGGTGATTTAGACAGTGCTTTGGACGCTCTGGACCAGGCCTATTCACTGATATTGAAGGTGGACGGAGAAGACAAGCCTGAGATCGATCAGCAAAAGGACGACCTAAGGTTTACCATTTCAAAGCGAATTATAGAAGTTTATTCATCTCGGTTTACTGCGGCAAGCGGGAATGGGAAGGAAATTCCCCTTGTTATGAATAGGTATGTAAAACAGGCTATACGACTATTCCAGACCCAAGAGCGGGACTTTTTTCTGAATGCGTACCGAAGGTCTGGGAAATACAGGCCGATGATCGTCAGTTCCTTGAAGCAGGCAGGCCTGCCCGAGGAACTCTCTTGGCTGCCCCTGATCGAAAGCGGGTTCAAAATCAGGGCCCTGTCCAGGGCCAGGGCCTTGGGACTTTGGCAGTTTATTGCCTCAACTGGTTACAAATACGGCCTTAAAAGGGACCGCTGGGTGGACGAGCGAATGGATCCGGAAAAATCCACCGAAGCTGCAATCGCATACCTCAAGGAATTACACAAGATCTTCGGCGATTGGACCACAGCCCTTGCTGCCTATAACTGCGGGGAAGGGACTGTGTTAAGATGCATAAGGACCCAACACATCAATTACTTAGACAACTTTTGGGACCTGTATGAAAAACTACCAAGGGAAACAGCCTTCTATGTGCCCAAGTTTCTCGCTGTTCTTCATATCTTGTCAGCGCCTGAGGCCTACGGCTTCACATTGCCTACATTAGATCAACCCATCGAGACGGAAAAGGTGACCATAGACAAACAGGTGCACCTCAAGGCCATTGCAAAAGTCCTCCGCATTTCTTATTCACTGCTGAAAGATATAAACCCTGAACTTCGTTTCAATTCCACGCCCAATCGCCCCTATTCGTTACGAGTGCCAAAAGGCAAACGTGAGTTACTCCTGGCCAAGCTAAAAGATTTGCCCGTGTGGAGTCCACCGGTTCCTGCCTACGTTGTTCACCGAGTGAGGAGGGGCGAGACGCTGTCGGGAATCGCAAAGCGGTATAGGACATCTGTACGAGCGATTATGGCATTCAACGGCTTGAGGAGTGCAAGATTCATAAGGGCAGGATGGAAATTGAAAATACCCCTGCGAGGGCGCAGGGTGGCCAGGAAGTCCTGGATCCCGGTTAAGAAATCTTCTCCACCAAAAACGATCCAGGCGAAGGGACAGCTGATCCGCTATACTGTAAGAAGGGGAGATTCTTTGTGGAGCATAGCCCGAAGATTCGGCACCACAACAAAGGCCATAGGATCTGTTAACAATCTCAACGGCCCACAGCTTCAAATCGGCCAGTTACTTTTAATACCCAAAGGCCAACCCACTCCCCTCTCCTTTAAAACAAAAACGTACAAGGTCTTGGAAGGTGACTCGCCTTTTCTCATAGCCCAGAAGCACCAAATGAGCCTCTCGGAATTTCTGAAGTTGAATCACCTTACCCCGCGAAGCACTATTTTCCCTGGCCAGATAGTCCTGGTTAAGGCAGATTAATCTGTGGTCAAAGGAAAATAATAGTGGAGGTAACGAGCAAATCAGTAACCTGGGCGATAGCACTCAGCCTGTTTATCGGCGGCCTTGGATTCCCCATACCTGAAAATCCCCTGCTGATAGGTGGTGGGTATGCCATGTCACAGAAGATGAGCAAGCTCGCAACCAGCCTACCACTATGGTTCCTGGCCATCCTCGCAGGCGATTTTATCTTGTTTGCTGCCGTTAGATGGCTTTTTACGTGGCCAGCATTGAAGCGATGGGTCCTTAGATTGGTCGGACAAAAAAGGTTGGCATTGTACCAAAATGCCTTTCTTAATCATGGCGGGTGGACCTTGTTCCTTGCGCGATTTACCTTTGGCATCAGGTCTGCAGCGTATGTAGCGGCTGGAATCGCCTCCTATCCATGGGTAAAATTCTTACTAGTGGATGGCATATCAGTTGGGATCCAACTGGTATTGTTCGTATCAATAGGTTACTTTGCTGGTGACCAAATCAGCTGGGCAGAGGCAACGGCCCAAACCATCGCCTTATTTTTGACCGCAGCCCTGCTCCTAAGTATTGGGGCCTCCTTGGCGGCGACCAAGCTCATCAAGAGATTCACAAGGGGCGAGGCACCATACAAGGGCCAAGGCCCCTCCCAAAGATCCTAGAGATAGCCCAAAAGCTCTTTCAAATTATTCACTTTATAATCAGCCAGTGGCTCGAGTTCAGGTTCTAGCAAACCGCTATTTCTTAACAGAGCGGTTCTTGCACCTGCAGCCTTTCCGGCTATAATGTCGAAACGGTAATCTCCCACTACCAGCAGTTGTCTTGGAGTGATCCCCATCAGCTTGGCAGCCTTTTGAACCCCATCGGGGTGAGGTTTGGGCAATGCACTTTCCCTTGTAATAATTGCGCAAAAATCTTCCTTTTTCACACCCCTGAACTTACTCAACGCCTTTTCAACTGAGGGCATCCTATTCCTGGTAATTATGCCGAGCTTATAGCCCCTATCCCTTAAAGCGCCCAAGAATTGTTCAGCTCCCTCATTGGGAGTTGACTTCTCCGCGGCTTCGGCTTCATGTCTCTCAAGGATACTGTACAGCCTGTCTTGCTCAGATACGGGTCTTGAGCTTATATACTCCAAGATTGGTATATGTGGTGGACAGCCCATCTCCTGCTTTATTGCAGGAAAATCCAGGGCACCAGGTACGGTGAGCGTACCATCTAAGTCAAATAGGATCCCACGGATATCAGTGGCGTCATCAAGGCCCTGGCTTGGCCCTAGGCAGGGGACTTCAAACCATAGCCTAGTGACTATCTTGTCCAGCCGTGCTTTTTCTTTACCAAGGAAAAACAAATGGCTGGAGCACCTACAATCACTTGAACCAAAATTCTTGATTGAGGAAAATTGAGCGCTGAGCCTAGAGGCTACTTCACACTCGCACCTTTGCCTCGTTTCAAGAATAATCAGGTCTATTATTTCACTATATGCTAGGAGGTAATCAATGTGCCAGTGGTTCTTCTTTTTTCTTCGCAGATGCCTTTTTATCCTCCCCTCAAGTCCCCTCATCCCGGAGCCAACATATGCATAAAGACCTTTGTCAAAATGGATCTTGCCGAGCTTTCCTACATCAAGGTCTTTAGGGGTAAGGACCCTTATGATTAAGATGTATGTCCCTTGCATCTCAAGATACACTAAAAGGGTGAGGATTCGTCCCACACCGGCTTTCTCTTTTCAACAAAGGCACTAAAACCCTCTGTGGCATTTATACTTACCCCCGCCAGTGCCATCATTTCCTTGGCATATTGATATGCCTGCCACTCTGTCATCTCAATCTGCGAATAAAAAACTTGCTTTGCCATGTAGATAGCATACTTGCTGGCTTTTGCTATTTCCTTTGCCCATTCCATGGTCATCTCATCTAGCTTGTCATCTGGAAATACTCGGTTTACCAGGTGAAAGGCCTCGGCCTCCCTTGCTGTATAAAGCTTCGCAGTCATAAGCATTTCCATGCACTTTTTTTGAGGCACCGCCCGGCTAACAGCAACAGTAGGGGTGGAGCAATTGTAGGAATATATCAGCCCCGTCATTCCAAACCGAGCCTTTTCCTCTCCCGCTGTTATCAAATCACATGCCGCAGCCAAGTGGCATCCACCTGCCATGGCGATCCCTTGAACCTGGGCGATGATGCACTGGGGGGCCATACGCATGGTCATCATCATATTGAAGGAGGTATGGAAAAGCCGCCTAATCTCGCCTATAGGCTGATTCAAGATCTCTTTCCTGTCATGCCCTGCACAAAATACCTCTCCTGCCGCCTTCAATATGATAACCTTCACATCGCATCTTTTGCCCGCATCCTGCAAACATGCGATAATTTCCTCTTCGGCTTCGCGTCCCAAGGCATTTCGCTTGTCAGGTCGATTCAGGGTTAAAATTCCTATTTCGTCATTTTCCTCATACAGTATAAACTTATAATCCATCAGCGCCTCCTCATGCCTTAGTTTCTGTTTTTGGCCCACTCCTTATCCCTTAGCAATCTTCTCAAAGCCTTACCCGATGCAGAGCGCGGGATTTCGTCCACGAACTCCACAGCTGCCGGGACCTTGTACGGGGCCATTCGACCTTTACAAAATTCTTTTATTTCTTCTTCTGTTGCCACTTCTCCTTCTCTGAGCTGAATAAATGCCTTAGGTGCTTCTCCCTTCAGCTCATCAGGTATCCCCACGATCACCAGGTCTTTGATCTTAGGATGCTCCAGCATCATGTCTTCCACTTCAGAAGGAAATACCTTTTCCCCGCCCACGTTGATCATGTCCTTTTTTCGGTCAACAATGTAGGCATAACCGTCCTCGTCTATATAAGCAATATCGCCAGAGTGAAACCACCCCTCAGGGTCAAAGGCGGCCTTTGTGGCCTCTGGGTTATTGAGATATCCCAAGGTAACACATGTGCCTTTTACACACAACTCACCCTGTTGCCCCGGCCCAAGCGTATTGCCTTGTTCGTCGATCACTTTTATCTGTGCATCGTCCATGCCTTTACCGCAGGAGCCAATCCTGGTCTCAGTATATGGCGCGGTAGTCCCAACGCATGAAACCTCAGTAAGGCCCCAGGCCTCCGCATATCGCCATTTAAGCTTTTCCTCCACCTGCAGGATGAGGTTCTCGGGCATCTTTGTAGCAGCAGAAAGGCAAAAGACCACCGACGAAATATCCCTTTTCCCCAGGTCCGGTTGCTTAAGCAAGACGTTATACATGGGAGGAACTCCTTGAAAAATATCAGAAATATTCATCTTGCCCCTCCTTCAAAATGAACAGTGACCCATCTAGTAATCTCACTGAATCTGCATCATCCGTACCACCTCTAACAGCCGGTTCGCTCCCCTTGGCCAAGCTCGTCCCTCCGGAATTTTTTCTGCAATTTCATAAGCTTAGGGCTCAGGCCATCTTCCCGACAAGAAACGTACAACGCACCTTTCTTCCATGGGGTCCTGCAGGTCCTGGTGGCTTAATGCAACAATTGTCCATAAATATTGCAGTATCGCACCAGAATCTTTGATCCAAAAATACAGAGGTCGTCTATAGAAGCCGAATTTTCCCCGCCCATATCCGTCTAGCGGCTGCCGGTTCCAAA